>NZ_JAQQDB010000159.1:0-290 GCF_046030135.1 Caballeronia jiangsuensis | reverse complement strand
GCTTCGGCCCCGGGCAGCAAGGTCAGCGTGAGGCCGGGCAAGGCGAGCGCTTCCATCGGCGCGTTCTGCAACACGAACATGACCTGAAACAGCGGCGTGCGACTGGTGTCGCGAACCGGCGCGAGTGCTTCGACCAGCTTCTCGAAAGGCAAATCCTGATGCGCATACGCGGCAAGCGTCGTGTCGCGCACCTGTGCGAGCAGATCGCGTAACGAGGGCGAGCCTGACAGATCGGCACGCAGCACCAGCGTATTGACGAACAGGCCGATAAGCGGCTCGATCTGCGCATG
>NZ_JAQQDB010000158.1:0-290 GCF_046030135.1 Caballeronia jiangsuensis | reverse complement strand
GAGCTGCGGGAGCGGATTTTTACGCTGCATTCGGGTGGGGAGATTCGGGGGAGTGGGGATAGGAAGGAGTTGCCGGCGCTTTTTAAACAGTGGGATCGTCGTATGAGCAGAAACGCGAAAGCGAAAAAGGATGGTGAACTCTTAAACGGCTTTCTACTTCCCTTCGTGGATCACCGCTCGACGACTTCAATGCAAGGTTAACAATTGAAGCGTCCACGCCGATTGCTTGTATTCGCCTTTTTCTCCGCATGCGTGCTCGGCTTATCTGTCTGGGCTGGATGCACCACGTT
>NZ_JAQQDB010000157.1:0-292 GCF_046030135.1 Caballeronia jiangsuensis | reverse complement strand
TTCATCGCGCCGCGTGCTTCGCTGGTTCAGCACCAAATAGCTCCGGCCCGCTTCGCGGCCGATGGGTCAATCGGGTTTGCGCGTGCTTCTTCGATGGTTTCCCTTGCAGACCCCACGGCAGCGCGTAGCGCTGTGCCGAAGCTATTCGGTGCTGAACCAGCGCGCTAAAACTTATAGCTCGTCAGACCGTGCGCGAGCCAAGCCCGGTTAGTCCTTCGAGGGCGACACTTAGGCGAGTGCCGCCGCGGGCTGGCAAGCATGGCCAACGTGCGTGTGACCGCGGGCGATGAGA
>NZ_JAQQDB010000156.1:0-299 GCF_046030135.1 Caballeronia jiangsuensis | reverse complement strand
AATCACCTGGGATCGCGGCACGGAGATGGCAAGTCACAGGGCCTTTTCGATCGCCACCGATGTGCAGGTATATTTCTGCGATCCTCGCAGCCCTTGGCAAAGAGGGAGCAATGAGAACACGAACGGACTGCTGCGTCAGTACTTTCCGAAGGGAGTCCCGGTTGACGGCTACTCGCAAGCCGAATTGAACAAGATTGCTAATCGTTTGAACGATAGGCCGCGCAAGACATTGCAATTTATGACCCCCGCTGAGAAGCTAGCGGAAACATTGGGTGTTGCGTTGACCGGTTGAATCCGCC
>NZ_JAQQDB010000155.1:0-329 GCF_046030135.1 Caballeronia jiangsuensis | reverse complement strand
GGCGCGCACGCGCACAGCGACTACGAACATCGCGACGACGAGAACTGGATGCGTCACACGCTGTGGTTCAGCGAGGGCGATCGGCTGGATTACAAGCCGGTGCAGATGAAGCCGCTGACGGTCGAATCGGTGCCGCCGAAGGCGCGTACCTTCTAAGGAAAGCGCAAGGAAATCGAAATGGCAAAACGTATTTTTGAAGTCTATCGCTACGATCCGGACAAGGACGCGGCGCCGCGCATGCAGTCGTACGAGCTCGATCTGACGCATGAACGCATGCTGCTCGACGCGCTGGTGAAGCTGAAGGAAGTGGACGAGACGCTGTCGTTCCG
>NZ_JAQQDB010000154.1:0-337 GCF_046030135.1 Caballeronia jiangsuensis | reverse complement strand
GGTGCCTTCGTCGTGCGCCTTCACGCGCGTGGCGAGGCGCTCCTTGTTGCACGGGCCGTCGCCGTTGACCACGCGCCAGAATTCTTCCCAGTCGATCTCGCCGTAGTCGTGCGCGTTTCTTTGCGCGTTCCACTTCAGATCGGCGTCGGGCAGCGTGACGCCCAGAATCTTCGCCTGCTCGACGGTCGCATCGACGAACTTCTGGCGCAGGTCGTCGTTCGAGATGCGCTTGATGCCCCATGCGAAGGACTGGCCGCTGTGAATCGAATCCTTGTCGCTCGGGCCGAACATCATCAGCACCGGCCACCACCAGCGGTTCACCGCCTGTTGCACGAGG
>NZ_JAQQDB010000153.1:0-337 GCF_046030135.1 Caballeronia jiangsuensis | reverse complement strand
AGTGCCTTCGTCGTGCGCCTTCACGCGTGTGGCGAGGCGCTCCTTGTTGCACGGGCCGTCGCCGTTGACCACGCGCCAGAATTCTTCCCAATCGATCTCGCCGTAGTCATGCGCGTTTCTTTGCGCGTTCCACTTCAGATCGGCGTCGGGCAGCGTGACGCCCAGAATCTTCGCCTGCTCGACGGTTGCATCGACAAACTTCTGGCGCAGGTCGTCGTTCGAGATGCGCTTGATGCCCCATGCGAAAGACTGGCCGCTGTGAATCGAATCCTTGTCGCTCGGGCCGAACATCATCAGCACCGGCCACCACCAGCGGTTCACCGCCTGTTGCACGAGA
>NZ_JAQQDB010000152.1:0-339 GCF_046030135.1 Caballeronia jiangsuensis | reverse complement strand
TACATCGCACCACACAAGAAACTGGTTCAGCACCAAATAGCTCCAGCCCGCTTCGCGGCCGATGGGTCAATCGGGTCCGCGCGGGCTTCTTCGATGGTTTCCCTCGCATACCCGACGGCAGCGCGTAGCGCTGTGCCGAAGCTCTTTGGTGCTGAACCAGCGCGCTAAAACACCTAGCGCGTCAGACCGTGCGCGAGCCAAGCCCGAATAGGCCTTTGAGGGCGACACTTAGGCGAGGGCCACTCGCGGCTGGCAAGCATAGCCAACGTGCGTGTGACCGCGGGCGGTGAGAAGCTGTTTCTTTGGTTACTTTCTTTGCAGCAGCAAAGAAAGTGACCC
>NZ_JAQQDB010000151.1:0-348 GCF_046030135.1 Caballeronia jiangsuensis | reverse complement strand
TTCTTTCTGCGGATGGCCTTCGAGACGAAACTTCCTGCCCGTGGTCAGCCCGCGCAGGTTGCCCGTGCCGTGCAGACGCAAGCCCTCGCAGCGCAACGCCTCCACGCGCACGCGCGCCAGATAATCGCCCTCATTACGCAGATCGTTGGGCTTGCCGTCCAGCCCCATCGCACCCGCCATCGGCTGCGTGTAATCGCCCCAGTGATACTGCGCGGCGTTGTCGAAGGAGGCCTCGCTGTAACGGCTCTGATTCATATCGAATCGGCCGTTCGAGCGTGTGTAATCGTAGTCGTTGAGCGTGATCTCGCCTGCGGTGATCTTGCGCGCAACGCTCAGCGCGTAAATATA
>NZ_JAQQDB010000150.1:0-348 GCF_046030135.1 Caballeronia jiangsuensis | reverse complement strand
CATATTTACGCGCTGAGCGTTGCGCGCAAGATCACCGCGGGCGAGATCACGCTCAACGACTACGATTACACACGCTCGAACGGCCGATTCGATATGAATCAGAGCCGTTACAGCGAGGCGTCCTTCGACAACGCCGCGCAGTATCACTGGGGCGATTACACGCAGCCGATGGCGGGCGCGATGGGGCTGGACGGCAAGCCCAACGATCTGCGTAATGAGGGCGACTACCTTGCGCGTGTGCGCGTGGAGGCACTGCGCTGCGAGGGCTTGCGTCTGCACGGCACGGGCAACCTGCGCGGGCTGACCACGGGCAGGAAGTTTCGTCTCGAAGGCCATCCGCAGAAAGAG
>NZ_JAQQDB010000015.1:0-194510 GCF_046030135.1 Caballeronia jiangsuensis | reverse complement strand
GACGCCCTTGCGTTTCGCTAGTCCTTCACCACCATCAGGTTGGACAGGGGACTCGCACCCCCAAGCTGTTGTGCATGCTCGGCGCACCAAAAAAATGCCCGCCATGAAGGCGGGCAAAGTCGCTGCGCTCGTTCTTTGCGTCGTAACGGACGTCCTCCCGCGACGTCCGCCTGGCGACGAATCCCTTATTCGACGTGCTCGCCGTGCAGCGTGACGTCGAGACCTTCGCGTTCCTGTTCTTCCGTGACGCGCAGACCCATGGTCATGTCGATGATCTTCAGCAACACGAAGCTGACGACGCCGCTGTAGACCAGCGTGACGAGCACGCCCTTCGCCTGCACCAGCACGCTGCCGTCGAAACCGCCGATGTCCTTCACCGCGAACACGCCCGTCAGCAGCGCGCCGATGATCCCGCCCACGCCGTGCACGCCGAACGCGTCGAGCGAATCGTCGTAGTTGAACTTGTGCTTGAGCCACGTCGCCGACCAGAAGCAGACCACGCCCGCGACGATGCCGATCACGATCGCGCCCGTCACGCCGACGAAGCCCGAAGCCGGCGTCACCGCCACCAGACCCGCGACCGCGCCCGAGATGATGCCGAGCACCGACGGCTTGCCCTTCGTGATCCACTCCGCGAACATCCAGCCGAAAGCGGCGAAGGCGGTGGCGATCTGCGTCGTGAGCATCGCGAAGCCGGCACGGCCGTCAGCCGCGACTGCCGAACCCGCGTTGAAGCCGAACCAGCCCACCCACAGCATCGATGCGCCGATCAGCGAGAGCACGAGGTTGTGCGGGGCCATCACTTCACGGCCGTAACCGACGCGCTTGCCGAGCACCAGACAGCACATCAGGCCCGCGATACCGGCGTTGATGTGAACCACCGTGCCGCCCGCGAAGTCGAGCACGCCAGCCGTTGCGAGCCAGCCGGTCGGTTCCCAGACCATGTGCGCGACCGGCGAGTAGACGATCAGCGACCACAACGCCATGAACACGAGCATCGCCGAGAACTTCATGCGGTCAGCGAATGCGCCGGTGATGAGCGCCGGAGTGATGATCGCGAACGTCAGCTGGAACGCGAAGTAGACCGACTCCGGAATAGTCGTGGCGAGGTGGCTCACGGTGAGCGTGGTCGCCTTGTCGCCCTTGATGTAGGCCATGCCGTGCAGGAACACGCGCGAGAAGCCGCCGAGGAACGACCCGCCCGGCGTGAACGCGATGCTGTACCCGACGACGGTCCAGAGAATCGTCACGAGACAGCAGATCGCGAAGCTCTGCATCGCCGTGGCGAGCACGTTCTTCTTGCGCACCATGCCCGCGTAGAAGAGCGCGAGACCCGGGACCGTCATGAACAGCACGAGGGCGACCGAGGTCAGCATCCAGGCGGTGTCGCCCGAGCTGATCTTGGAGGAATCGACCATGACCGGTTCGGTCGGCGCGGCGGGCGCGGCATCGGATGCGCCCGATGCTGCCGCCGCAGCCGACGCGGCATCGGCGGACGACGCCATCGCCGTGTTGGCGGAGGCCGGTGCACTTGCGGCGGTATCGGACGACGCGGGTGCCGAGGCAGCGGCCGGAGCGGACGCATCCTGGGCGAGAGCGGTGCCGACATTCGCGCCGACCAGCGCGCCCGCCACCAACAGTGACATCAAAAAGTTACGCATTCTTCTGGTTCCTCTTATCGCCAATTTCTTGTTAGAGCGCGTCGGCGCCGGTCTCGCCGGTGCGGATGCGAATGACCTGTTCAATCGCGGTGACGAAGATCTTTCCGTCACCGATCTTTCCCGTACGCGCGGCGCGCTCGACGGCTTCGATCGCCTGATCGACGATGTCGTCCGAAACGGCCGCCTCGATCTTCACTTTCGGCAGGAAGTCGACGACATACTCCGCGCCCCGATAGAGCTCGGTGTGCCCTTTCTGTCGACCGAAGCCTTTCACCTCGGTCACCGTGATGCCCGAGACGCCGATGGCCGACAACGCTTCACGCGCTTCGTCCAGCTTGAACGGCTTGATGATTGCGGTAATGAGCTTCATGTGTCCCTCGCTGTGGTGTGCTGATCCTTCGATGCCTTCTAGAGCGGGATGCGCTGGGTGCTACCGCGACGTCTGCCCTGCCGGGCCGCTCAGAGAAGCGTGCAGAAAAGGTCCGCGCCAGTTATGCAACTCGTATGCCAAGCGAGTGTTCATGGGGGATTCCGGCGGTTTACGGAAACCTTCCGTCGCGGGGTATGCCGAACGGCCAACGTGCGCCGCACGTGCTGGCGCCGGGGTGTGTTCGTTGCTAGAGTGGTCTCGAGGTCCCGCAAAAAGGGGCATGGGCGGACAACGCGAGTGAGCGGCAGCGCTAAAATCGCGGCGCCTCAACGGTGCTCCGGGCATGCCGGCACACTCGGCGGCACGCACCAAGATCGAACATTCGATAATTCGGGGCACTGACCTAACAATGAATGCACTTTTTTAGTGCAAGAAGGGAGAAACGATGAAGCAGCCCAACGACGTTTTTAATGATCTGCAGCAGAAGATGAGCGATCTGTTCAAGAATTCGCCCGCGAAAGACGTCGAAAAAAACATGAAGGCGATGCTCTCGCAGGGGTTCTCGAAGCTGGATCTCGTGACGCGCGAGGAATTCGACACCCAGACGCAAGTGCTCGTGCGCACGCGCGCACGCCTGGAGGAACTCGAGAAGCGCGTCGCGCAACTGGAGCAGCGTCTCGCGGGCGGAAGCCCCAGCACCGCGCAGGACTAAGCGACAGCCTTATCGCATACCTCGGCTAGCGAGCCGTGAGTCTCCAGTTTTATTGCCGGCGCGGTTGAAGCGCCGTTTCAGGTGAAATCATGTCGCTTGCCGTGGTACGCAGTCGCGCGCCCGCTCCTGGGCGCGCGCCCGAAGTTGTCGTCGAAGTCCATCTCGCAAACGGGTTGCCGTCGTTTTCCATCGTCGGACTACCCGATCTCGAAGTCCGCGAAAGCCGCGAGCGCGTGCGCGCCGCGCTTCAGAACTGCGGTTTCGACTTTCCCGTCCGCAGGATCACCGTCAATCTCGCACCCGCCGATCTGCCGAAGGAAAGCGGTCGCTTCGATCTGCCGATCGCGCTCGGCATTCTCGCCGCGAGCGGCCAGATTCCGGCGGAATCGCTTGAGCATCGCGAGTTCGCCGGCGAGCTGTCGCTGACCGGCGCGCTGCGTCCGATGCGCGGCGCCTTCGCGATGGTCTGCGGCGCGGCGCGTCATTACGCATCGATGCGCGCTCCGGACACGCGCATTCCGGAAATCTACGTGCCGCTCGCGAGCGCGGCGGAGGCGGCGCTGGTGCCGGGCATCGAAGTCTTCGGCGCGGCGGATTTGCCGACGCTCTGCGCGCACCTGAACGATGTCCCCGATGCGCGACTCAGACCGATTCACGCCGCACCGCTTTCCCCGACAAATACGCCAGCCGCCGATCTCGCCGACGTGATCGGTCATCCCGCTGCGCGCCGTGCACTCGAAGTAGCGGCGGCGGGCGGGCATCACCTGTTGATGGTCGGGCCGCCCGGCGCGGGCAAATCGATGCTCGCCGCGCGCCTGCCGGGCCTGCTTCCGCCGATGAACGATGACGAAGCACTCACCTCTGCGGCAATCCTCTCGGCGAGTTCGATCGGCTTCACGCCCGAACAGTGGCGGCGGCGGCCATTTCGCGCGCCGCATCACTCGTCGAGCGCGGCCGCGCTCGTCGGCGGGCGCAATCCGCCGCAGCCGGGCGAGATTACGCTCGCGCATCTCGGCGTTTTGTTTCTCGACGAATTTCCCGAGTTCGATCGCAAGGTGCTGGAAACCCTGCGCGAACCGCTCGAAGTCGGGCAGATCACGATTTCGCGCGCCGCGCAGCAGGCGGATTTTCCGGCGGCCTGCCAGCTCGTCGCCGCGATGAATCCGTGTCCGTGCGGCTGGCGCGGCGATCCGAGCGGACGTTGCCGCTGCTCGCCCGATGTCGCCGCGCGCTATCTGCGCAAATTGTCGGGTCCGCTGATGGACCGCATCGATATTCAGATCGAACTGCCGGCGCTGTCGCCCGCCGAGTTGTCGGCGCGTGTCGTGGAGCGCGGCGAGTCGAGTGCCAGCGTCGCGGCGCGTGTCGCGGCAGCGCGCAACATCCAGATGCAGCGTCAGGGCAAGATCAACCGCGATCTCGATGGCCGCGAAGCCGACGAAGTCTGCCGCCCCGATTCCGCGGGCGAAACGTTGCTGCGCGCAGCGGGCGAGCGTTTCGGCTGGTCGGCGCGGGCGTACTACCGCGTGCTCAAAGTCGTGCGGACGATCGCCGATCTCGCCCGCGCCGATACGCCCGATGCGTCGCATGTCGCCGAAGCGGTTCAGTATCGGCGCCTGCTGTCGGTCGCGTGATGCCAGCACGGGCGGACGCTGGCCCACGCCCTGCTAGTGGAAAAGCGCTTGTCAAGACTTGACTTATGCACACTGAGGCGATCCGGGGCACTTTTTCATCCGATCAAACCCCTGTTTTCAGTTGATTTTGCAGACCATTGATTTTATTAAATTATTTAACTTGCCACGAACAAAGGCAAAGTAAGGTAAACCGTATGAATTGGGCTTTTGCGCGCCACCGCACGCTCTTTTCCACAATGTTATCCACAGACATTGTGGATAGCGGAAAAAGTCCATACGAATCCGTGAATTAGCGCGTAAACTTACGAAGGAACTTAGCTTCTTTCCGCGGCACTAAGGCCCTCTTAAATCAGTACCTGCAGAATTTCGAGGCCTTCCTCTAAAAGAGTTTGAAGGACGTGAAGAACTGATCCGCCTGCTCCCGTGGCGGCGCTTTGTCCGACACAATCGCCAGTTGATAGACATGCGCGCCGCGCGCGACGAATCTCGCCTGGATCGTCCGCGATTCGCGCCTCTCCCCGCCTTCGCCCTTCACTTCCATCTCGCTTCCCAGCACGCGCCCACCGGCGGCGAGCTCGATTTGCGTCGCGCGCGCGGCGGGCTGCGCGTTGACGTTGCGCGCGAGCCCTTGCTGAAGGAAATCGAGCGTGGCGCGCTGCAATTGCGGATCGGCGCTCGGCAGTACCACCGTGCCGACCGCGAACACGGCATCGCCGGCTTCGGCGGTTTGCATGCGCATCGTCATCGGCTGGCCGGCGATTTCGATCTTGCGCTCATCCGAACGCGGCTTTGCGGGCAACGTCACTTCGTAGCCGTCGTCGTTGTTCATCACGGTGCGCCAGTCGTATGACGGCGTGCATGCGAGCAGCGCGCCGCATGCGACAGATGCGCACACCAGTTTGCTCGTCGAGGCAATGTTCGGAAGAAAGCGCACAGTCGCGCGATGCAGGAGGGACGGAAACACGGAGAAAACTCGTTTCATGAGGAACCACTGCGTGAAAACCATCATTATCGCGCTGCAATGCCGGGCTTATCGGCGTGTCATGAAGCCATCCCGAAATTGGCGCTAAAATACGCAGCAGTCTCCATCCCGGCGGTGCCCGCCGTTTGCGGGAGAGCAACACGAGGTTCGACATGTCCCAATCCACGCAAGACACATCCACGCGCGCCAAGAGCCCGCTGCGCTACATCGTGATGGCGCTCGTCGCGGGCGTGATCGCCTGCACCGGGTATTTCGCCTTCGGCGGCCAGCAAAAGGTGCCGGACGCGACCTTCACGCTGCTTTCGGGACAGAAGATTTCCACATCCGGCGATCTCAAGGGCAAGGTCTATCTCGTCAACTTCTGGGCGACGAGCTGCGAGACCTGCATGAAAGAAATGCCGCAGATGATCGACACGTACAACAAGTTCAAGGGCCGTGGCCTGGAATTCGTCGCGGTCGCGATGAACTACGACGCGCCGATGTACGTCAGCAACTACGCGCAGACGCGCAACCTGCCGTTCAAGGTCGCGATGGACGACGGCAGCGCCGCCAAGCAGTTCGGCAACGTGCAACTGACGCCGACGACCTTCGTCATCGACAAGAACGGCAAGATTTTGAAGCGCTATGTCGGCGAGCCGACGTTCGCGGAACTGGATCAGTTGCTCGACAAGGCGCTGGGTTCGGCTTAAACACGCCCGACGCAAGACGAAAGATAAAGGCCCGCTGGCTAAAACCAGCGGGCCTTTTTTATCGCTCCGACGAATCGCCTTTCACGACGATTCCGTATCGTTTGATCTTCTCGTACAGCGTCGCCTTGCCGAGCTGCAGCCGATCCGCCGCCACGGCGACCGCGCCGCCGCAGTGCTCCAGCGCTTCCGCGATCACCGCGCGCTCGAACTGCTCGGTGCGTTCCTTGAGCGATTGCGTCGAGATATCGAGCAAGGCCGCGCCGCCGTCGTCGAGAATGCCGAGCACCATGCGATCCGCCGCGTTGCGCAGCTCGCGCACGTTGCCGGGCCAGTCGCGCTGCATCAAATCCGCTCGCTGACGATCCGTGATGAGCGGCGCGGGCCGCTCGTAGCGCACGGCTGCATCGAGCAGAAAATGTTCGAAAAGCGGAACGATGTCTTCGCGGCGTTCGTTGAGCGGCGGCAGCGTGATCGTCACGACATTCAGCCGATACAGCAGGTCGCGGCGGAACGTGCCATCGGCGACGTGTTCGTTCATGTCGCCCTTCGCGGCCGCGACGACGCGCAGATTCGCGCGCACCGGCTGATTCGAGCCGAGCCGCTCCAGCACGCCGTCCTGCAGCACGCGCAGCAGTTTCACCTGCAACGAGAGCGGCATGCTCTCGATTTCATCGAGAAAAAGCGTGCCGCCCGACGCGTGTTCCAGCTTGCCGACGCGCCGCTTCTGCGCGCCGGTAAACGCGCCCGCCTCGTAGCCGAACATCTCCGATTCGAACATCTGCTCCGGCAGCGCCCCGCAATTCACCGCGATGAACGGCTTGTCGCGACGCGGCGACATTTCGTGCAGGCTGCGCGCGATCAGCTCCTTGCCCGCGCCCGTATCGCCGTTGATGAGCACGGAAGCATCCGTCGGCGCGATATTCGCGATCAGCCGCCGCACCTGCTCGATCGCCGGACTGCGCCCGATGATGCGACTTTGGCCCGCCAGCTCCCGCCGCAGCGCCTGGTTTTCAAGCACCAGCGATCGGCGCTCCAGCGCGCGGCGCACGGCTTCGATCAAACGCTCGGACGCGAACGGCTTTTCGATGAAGTCATACGCGCCGTCGCGCATCGCCTGCACGGCCATCGAGATATCGCCGTGACCGGTGACGAGGATCACCGGCACTTCGGGCGCGCGCTCGCGACACTGCGCGAGCAGATCGAGACCGCTCGCGCCGGGCAAACGAATATCGCTCACGATCACGCCGGGGAAACTCGCGTCGATCGCGCGCGCGGCGGATTCGACGCTGCCGTGGCCGGTCACGTCGAAACCCGCGAGTTGCAGGGTTTGGACGCTCGCGCGGCGCACGAGTTCGTCGTCTTCGATGAAGATCACCTGCAAACCGGTGCTCATTGTCTTGTCTCGATTCAATGTTTCGAATGCTACGCGCGACGCAGCGTCAGTACGAATTCTGCGCCGTACGATCCGTCCGCGTCGGCCTGTGTGCCGCCTTCGGGTCCGTCCGCGACGATCGGCGCCTCGCGATTGCGCGCGAGCAGCGTGCCGCCGTAATCGCGTGCGATCGCCGATGAAATCGCGAGCCCGAGGCCCAGGCCCTGCCCCATTTCCTTCGTCGTGAAGAACGGCTCGAAAAGACGCGGCAACGCGTCGGCGGGTATGCCGGGGCCGTTGTCGCGCACGACGAGTTCGATCGTGTCCGCGAACACATTCAGTTCGATGACGATGCGCGGCTTGTCGCACGACGCGACCGCGTCGAGCGCGTTGCCGATCAGATTGATGAACACCTGTTCGAGCCGTAAATCCTCGCAACGCACGAACACGGGCGCGCTGCCTTCCACAAGTTCGGGCGCGATATCGACGACGACATTCTTCATGCGCGGCCGCAGCATCGAGAACACTTGGCGCAGCGCCCGCGCGACGTCCGCGCGCGCGTTCTTCGGCCGCGCCTTCGTGACGAAGAGCTTCAACTGATTCGTGATGTTGCCCATGCGCTCGGTCAGCGATGCGATCGCTTCGAGATTCTCGCGCGCCGCCGCCTGATCGCCACGATCGATCAGCACGCGCGTGTTGTCGGAGAAACTGCGCAACGCGGCGAGCGGCTGATTGAGTTCGTGCGTGATGCCCGCCGCCATCTGCCCGAGCGCGGCGAGCTTGCTGGCCTGAATGAGCTCGTCGTGCGCGGCGCGCAAATCCTGCTCCGCGCGCGTGCGCTCGTTGACCTCTTTCGTCAGTTGCGCGTTCGCTTCGGACAGATCTGCCGTGCGCTCCGCGACACGCTGATTCAACTCGGCGTACGCGGTCTGCAGCAACTCGCGGCTGCGGATCATTTCGCGCACGCGCGCGCGGCGCATGCGCCAGTAGAACGCGAGCAGACACAGCGACACGAACACGAGCGCCGTGACGATGACCGCGTTCTGAGCGGCGCTTTCGACGGGATCGAGCGCGGCCATCGTGATCAGTTGCCAGTCGGGCTCGCCGATCGAACGATGCGTCGCGAGATACGCCGGCGCCTTGCGCCCACCGCCGACACGCACGATCTGCGCGCCGCCTTCGAGCGTCTTCACGACGGTCATCGGCAGCGGCGTGATGGCTTGCTGCGCGTACTGGCGCGTCGCATAGACCGAAGCCTCGATGTTCTGCGGCAGCGGCCGCACCGTGTGATATTTCCACGCCGGCACCGACGAGAGAAAGATCACGCCGTGATCGTCCGTGACGATGAGCGGCTCGGACGCATCGGCGCCTTGCAGCCATTCGAGATTGAGCTTCACCACCGCGACGCCGATGATCTCGCGCGTGCCTTCGCGATAGACCGGCTGCGAGATGTAATAACCCGGTTCGATCGAGATCGTCCCGATGCCGAAGAAGCGGCCGACGCCGCCTTTCATCGCATCGATGAAATACGGCCGGAAGTTATAGTCCACGCCGACAAAGCTGTCCGCCGCGTTCCAGTTGCTCGCGGCGACGCTGATGCCGTTCGAGCGGACCAGATACGTGACCGTGGCATGCGCGCGTGCGTTGAGATCTTCGAGATAGCGGTTCGCGCGCTCGACGTTGGCTTTATCGGGATGATCGAGTGCGTTCTGGACGACAGGATGCCGCGACAGCAGATACGGCAGATATTCGTAGCGGTCGAGCGTGCTCTTGAGCGTGTTCGTCGTGCGATCGACGCGCGCGGCGGCATTGAGCCTCAGTTCGTCGATGCCGTTTTGCCACGCGAGATGCCACGTGAGCGCGCAGCACGCCACGAGCGCGGCGCACAGCGCGAAAAACACGAGGATGCGACGCGTCACGTGAGCAGAATCCCGCGAGTGAGGATCTGTCATTGTGGCATACGCGCCTTCTGGATAAGGCTTCGAGAACGAGCCAGCAAGCGAACGCGGCGAAGCGCTCGTGGATCGAGGCTTCGCCGCGTTCATGATGAACTCGCGCTCAGACCGTTTCGGCTTCGTTGCGGTCGGTCACGTCGACTTCGCGTGACAGCGCCGCCTTCAGCTTGCTGCGGTCGAGTTCCTTCTCCCACGCCGACACGACGACCGTCGCCACGCCGTTACCGACGATGTTCGTCAGCGCGCGGCATTCCGACATGAAGCGGTCGATGCCGAGAATCAGCACCATGCCCGCGAGCGGAATGGTCGGCACGACGGCGAGCGTCGCCGCCAGCGTGATGAAGCCCGCGCCGGTCACGCCGCTCGCGCCCTTCGACGTGAGCATCGTCACCGCGAGCAGCGTCAACTGCTGGCCCCACGTGAGATCGGTGTTGGTTGCCTGGGCGATGAACAGCACGGCCATCGTCATGTAGATGTTGGTGCCGTCGAGGTTGAACGAATAACCGGTCGGCACGACGAGACCCACGACCGAGCGCGAGCAGCCGAGCTTTTCGAGCTTGAGCATCAGTTGCGGCAGCGCCGCTTCCGACGACGACGTGCCGAGCACGATCAGCATTTCTTCCTTGATGTACGCGACGAACTTCAGGATGCTGAAGCCGACCATGCGCGCGATCGCGCCGAGCACGAAGACGACGAAGATGATCGACGTCAGATAGAACGTGCCGACGAGCTTGAGCATCGGCAGCAGCGAGCCGATGCCGTACTTGCCGATGGTGAACGCCATCGCGCCGAACGCACCGATCGGCGCGAGCTTCGTGATGATGCCGACCATGCCGAACAGGATGCTCGAGAGCCCTTCGATGAAATTCGTCACGACCTTGCCGCGCTCGCCGATGTGCGCGAGCACCGAGCCGAACAGGAGCGCGATCAGCAGGATCTGGAGGATTTCGCCCTGCGCGAACGCCGACACCAGCGTGTCCGGGATGATGTGCATGAAGAAGTCGACCGTGCTCTGGCCGTGCGCCTTCGTCGCGAAGGAGTCGACGGCCTTGTGGTCGAGCGTGGCCGGATCGACGTTGAAGCCGACGCCGGGCTTCAGGATGTGCGTCGCGGCGAGACCGAGGATCAGCGCGAACGTCGACACGATTTCGAAGTACAGAAGCGCCTTGCCGCCGACGCGCCCGACCTTCTTCATGTCTTCCATGCCCGCGATACCGGTGACGACGGTACAGAAGATGATCGGCCCGATCACCATCTTGATGAGCTTGATGAAGCCGTCGCCGAGCGGCTTCATGTCGGTGGCGAGAGCGGGATAGAAGTGCCCGAGCGCGATGCCGATGATGATGGCCACGATCACCTGCACGTACAGGACTTTATGGATAGGTTTTTTCACGATGGTTCCAGGCAATAACAAGCGATTGGCGGAGGGATAGCCAGCGGCGAGCTTGGACGTGGAGAAGCTTTCTGAGGTGCGCGGATGAATCTGTGGGATGCGCACGCCGAATCGCGCCGCGTAAGCGAAAAGCCGCTTCGTCGACGGACTCAGGGACGTTTGGATGCGAGAGGGTTCATCTGTTTGTCTCCTTGACTTTTATGGGCGGCTCATGGGCCGTGCCGTTTATATTGCAAGGGCGATGCCAGGCTTTACTCTTTTTAAGCCGTTGATTTTCTAGGGTATTTCTTAACGCATGAGCATGCGCAATCCGGGATTCTGGAAATCCGGAATACGGGTGTCCGATGATCTGGACGGCTTCAACGTTCGTTCAATCATAAAAAAACCCACGGCGGTCCGTGGGTTTTTCTTATCAGGCAGAGCCAAAAGCGCTCAAACCACGCCCGCGCCGTGCGCCTGCAGATCCGCGTGATAGCTCGAACGCACCATCGCGCCGACCGCCGCGTGCGTGAAGCCCATCTTGTACGCCTCTTCCTCGTACATCTTGAACGTATCCGGATGCACATAGGCCCGCACCGGCAGATGGTGCTCCGACGGTTGCAGATATTGACCGATCGTCAGCATATCCACATCGTGTGCGCGCAGATCGCGCATCACCTGAAGGATTTCCTCTTCCGTTTCGCCCAGACCGACCATCAGGCCCGATTTCGTCGCGACTTCCGGATGCAGCGCCTTGAAGTCCTTCAGAAGCTTCAGCGAATGGTGATAGTCCGAGCCCGGACGCGCTTCCTTGTAGAGGCGCGGCACCGTTTCGAGATTGTGATTCATCACGTCGGGCGGCGCGGCGGTCAGAATGCCGATCGCACGATCCAGACGGCCACGGAAGTCCGGCGTCAGAATTTCGATGCGCGTTTCCGGCGAATGCTCGCGAACCTGCCTGATGCACTCGACGAAGTGCCCCGCGCCGCCATCGCGCAGATCATCGCGATCGACGGACGTGATCACCACGTACTTCAGCTTCAGCGCGCCGATGGTGCGCGCGAGATTCAGCGGCTCGTCCGCGTCGAGCGGATCGGGGCGGCCGTGGCCGACGTCGCAGAACGGGCAGCGGCGCGTGCACTTGTCGCCCATGATCATGAACGTCGCGGTGCCTTTGCCGAAGCATTCGCCGATGTTCGGGCAGCTCGCTTCCTCGCACACCGTATGCAGGTTGTGCTCGCGCAGGATGTGCTTGATTTCGTTGAAGCGCGAGTTGCCCGTCGCCGTGCGCACGCGGATCCAATCCGGCTTCTTCAGCTTCTCGATCGGGATGACCTTGATCGGAATGCGCGACGTCTTCGCTTGTGCCTTCTGCTTCGCAGTGGCGTCGTAGGCGGTGGGCGACGAAGCAGAAGCGGCGGTATCGCCGGCCAGGTTTGCGGTTGCGTCAGTCATTCGGTCGATCCGGTTGTTGCGGCGGAAGTTGCGGGGAGGCCGCCGATTTGAAGTGCCAGCCGTTCGGCGAGCACGAGAGCTACGTCGCGCCAGTCGGCCGCGACGCCGAGCGTCGCCATGTCGACCGTTTCGAGTCCCGCGTAGCCGCACGGGTTGATTGCGAGGAACGGCTGCAAGTCCATGCTCACATTGAGGCTCACGCCGTGATAGCTGCAGCCGTTGCGAATCTTGAGTCCGAGCGCGGCGATCTTCGCGCCTTCATGGAACTCGTGCGAACGAACGTTCGCGCCTCGTTCGGCCTGCCGCGCCGATGGCCGCGCCACATAAATGCCCGGCGCGCCGGCCTTGCGGTCGGTCGCGAGATTATACGTCGCGAGTGTTTCGATCACGGCCTCTTCGATACGCCGCACCAGCTCGCGCACCATCAGTTTTCGGCGACGCAGATCGATCAGCAGATAAGCGACGATCTGCCCCGGCCCGTGATACGTGATTTGTCCGCCGCGATCCACCTTGACGAGCGGAATGCCGCTTTGAGCGAGCAGAAGATGTGCGGGATCGCCCGCGAGACCGAGCGTGAAGACGGGCGGATGCTCGACGAGCCAGATTTCGTCCTGCGTTTCGGGCGTGCGGGCGTCGGTGAAGGCGCGCATCGCGTCGAAGCTCTGGCCGTACGGCTCGAGGCCGCGCCAGCGCAACGCGACCGGAAACTCACCGGAACGGAGCACGGTGTCGGGCGCGTCGTCGAATTCTTGTGGGACTGCGAGCGAAGTGGCGGACATGGTGCCGGTAGTTTACCGAAATAGCTCCATGCCCGCCGATGGTGAATTCGCATGCCTTCGATGGCAAATGCGAATACTTGACTCAGACGGTGCGCCATCCGGCGCGGAACCGCTGTGCCAGACGCTCGATGCGCGTCGAAACCCAATGCATCGCACGTTCGTCGCAGCGCGGTAGGATCGTGAAGACGACATAAGCCGGACGGTCGCCCTCGACGGAAAGCCAGAGCCGCTCGCGTTCGCGCAACTTGAGGTTGTCTCCGGGGACGAGCCAGTAATCTTCGATGTCGTTGCTGCGCGTCGCCCAGACTGCGCTGCCGTGGACTGTGAGACGCGTACCGCGTGCGATGCGCATCGGCACGGTTTCGCCGGGCTTGATTTCGAAGGTGACGCTTGTTGATATTTCTCGCATGATCGACTCCGCCAAGGGAACGTTTCGATGACTACAATCCTAGGCGTGGCAAGGCATCAGGCAAAACGATCAATTTTCACTGCTATGTGAGCTGTATTGACAACGACAACGCCGACAATCCACATGGACCTTCGACAGCTTCCCGCCCTGAACGCGCTGCGCGCCTTCGAGGCCGCCGCCCGACACGAGAGCTTTTCCCGCGCCGCCGACGAGCTTTTCGTCACGCACGGCGCGGTCAGTCATCAGATCCGCGCGCTGGAGGCCGAACTCGGCGTGTCGCTCTTCGCGCGCGACGGCAAACGCGTGCGTCTCACCGACCGCGGCAGGCAATACGCCGCGGAGGTGCGCGCGGCGCTCGTCGCATTGGCCGAATCGACGCGGCGCATCCGTTCGGGCGATCGCGACCGCCGGCTGATCGTCTCGATGCTGTCGTCGTTTTCAGCGCGGTGGTTGACGACGCGCGTGGGCCGGTTCATTGAAAAGCATCCGGAAATCGATCTCGAATTGCTTTCGACGAACGCGCTCACCGACTTCAACCGCGACGACGTGGATGTCGCGATCCGCTTCGGTTTTGGCAAGTACGCGGGCCTGCACTCGGAGGAACTGCTCGACGAAGTGTTCTTCCCCGCCTGTGCGCCGAATTTTCGCGGCGGCGAGTTGCCGCGGACACCGCGCGATCTCGCGAACCTGCCGCTGTTGCGCTCGGAAGATGAACGTTGGCGCCCGTGGTTCGACGCGGCCGGGCTCACCGATATCGAGGAACCGAGGCGCGGCGTTCTGTATGAGGATTCGTCGAATCTTCTGCAGGCGGCCATCGACGGTCAGGGCATCGCGCTCGTGCGCCGCTCGCTCTCGATGCAGGAAATCGGTGCGGGACGGCTCGTGCGGCTGTTCAATATCGACGGCCCGAGCCCGTGGAAGTACTACTTCGTGTGCCCGGCGGCGCTGCTTCAGACGAAGCGCGTGCAGGCATTCAGGGAATGGGTTTTCGAGGAGGCCGAGCAGTTCAGGCTACTTTACGAGCGTACGCCGGCGGTGTGCGACGCGCCGGCGGGCAAGATCAAAGCACTACCTTGACCATCGGATGACCGGTGAGCGCGCGATAGATGTCGTCGAGATGCGGGCGATTCTGCGCGCGCACGGTGCAGGTGAGCCCCGTGTAGTTGCCGCCGGAAGACGGACGCGCTTCGACACGCGATGCGTCGAAGTCCTTGTCGAACTCCTTGAGCAGACTGACGATCGTGTCGTGAAATTCCGGATGCGTCTTGCCCATCACCTTGATCGGGAAATCGCAGGGAAAGTCGAACAGCTCGTCGGCGCTGTGCGCGGCGGAATCGGTCGGATCGGTGGATTGTTGCTTGTCGGTCATGGCTTTCTCCTTCACTTCGCGCTTCATTTGGCTCGCGCGGCCTCTTCCGCGAACTCGCGCGCCTTGGCCCGCTGGTAAGCGTCGTAGAGTGCAGCATAGATCGGACCGGGCCGGCCGTCGCCGACGCTTTTTCCGTCGAGCGTGGTGATCGGCATGACTTCCTTGGTCGCGGAGCTGATCATGATTTCGTCGGCCGAACGCAATTCGGCTTCGGCGATGTCGCGCTCCTCGAACGGAATGCCCGCCTCGCGCGCCAGTTCCTCGATCAGCCCGTAGCGGATGCCTTCGAGAATACGCGGTCCGCGCGGCGCGCCCAGCAAGGTGCCGCCCTTCACAATCCACACATTTGAGGACGAACCTTCGGTAAGCAAGCCGTCGCGCAACTGGATGGTTTCGAGCGCGTCGTTTTCGGCGGCGTGCTGCGCCATCAGCACGTTGCCAAGCAGCGATACCGATTTGATGTCGCAATGCAGCCAGCGCTTGTCTTCGGCGGTCACGGCCACCGCGCCGCGCGCACGATCCGCCATGCTCGGAAACACGAGCTGGCCGAGCATGACGAACACGGTCGGCACGATGCCCGCCGGAAATGCGTGCCCGCGCCGCTTCGCGACACCGCGCGTGACCTGAATGTAGACGAGCGCGTCGCCGGTACCGGCGTTTTCGCTGATGACGCGATCGATCAACGCGCGCCAGCCGGCATCGTCGAAAGGATTGTCGATGCGGATCTTGCCAAGACTGCGATTCAGCCGCGCGAGATGCTGTTTGAGCCGGAACGGCAGGCGAGCGCCATCGGCTTGCGCGTAGAGCGGCACGACTTCATACACGCCGTCGCCGAAAATGAACCCGCGATCGAGCACGGGAATGCGCGCTTCGGAAAGCGGCCCCCACTCACCGTTCAGATAAACCGTGGGATCGAAGACTTCGGCTTGGCTCATCGGGACCGCTCCTTTCTCAACCTGTCGTTCAACTTCGCTTACGTCGATTACTTGCGCTTTTGCCACCAGAGCAGCGCCGAATCCCACAGGCGGCCGAAGACGCCCGCTTCCGGCACGTCCTGCAACGCGACGAGCGGGAACTGCGCGACTTCCTTGCCGTCGGCCATCATCTTGACGGAGCCGATCTGCTGGCCCTTCTTGATCGGCGCGACGAGCAGGTCGTTGTGCGTGACGGTCGGCTTGACCTTCTCGCCCAGACCCTTCGGCACGGTGATGTACTGGTCCGTCATGACGCCAGCCTGCACGGCGTCGGCGGCGCCCTTGTACACGCGCGGCGAGTCGATCACCTGATTCGCCTTGTACAGGCGCAGCGCGTCGTATGCGGTGTAGCCGTAGTTCAGCATCTTCAGGCTGTCCTGCACGCGGTTGTGCTCTTTCGGCTCGCCCATCATCACGGCGACGAGACGGCGGCTCGCATCGGGCACGCCGACGAGCGAGCGCTTCGCGGTCGCGATCAGGCAGTAGCCCGCAGCCTTCGTGTGGCCGGTCTTGAGGCCATCGACGGTCGGATCGAGCCACAGCAGGCGGTTGCGGTTCGGCTGCTTGATCTTGTTGTACGTGAATTCCTTCACCGAGAAGATGCTGTAGTACTCGGGGAAGTCGCGCACGAGGCGCGTGGACAGCACGGCGAGATCGCCGGCGGTCGTGTAGTGCTGCGGATCGGGCATGCCGTTCACGTCGGCGAAATTCGTGTTCTTCATGCCGATGCGCTTCGCCGCCGCGTTCATCAGCTGCACGAAGTTGCTTTCGCTGCCGCCGACGAGTTCCGCGAGCGCGATGGCCGCGTCGTTGCCCGACTGCACGATCATGCCGTAGACGAGATCGTGCACGGTGACCGGCTTGTTCGCCTCGATGAACATGCGCGACTCGTCCGTCCGCACGCGGCGCACGGCCTCGCTCGGCATGACGGTCTGATCCATGTTGATCTTCTTCGCCTTCAGCGCATCGAAAACGAGATACGCGGTCATCAGCTTCGTGAGCGATGCAGGCTCGACGCGCTCATCGGGATTGCCCGATGCGAGCACCTGATTGCTGGTGGCATCGACGAGCACCCACGAGCGCGCGGTCACCTCGGGCGGCGCGACTTGCGCGAAGGCGCTCGCGGCGGCCAGCACGGCGGGCAGCACGAGTGCGGCTTTGATGGTTCGATGATGAACGATGGAAACAGAAGGAAAAGACAGGCCGGCAGGGACAAAGCGCATAGGATCGATCGGCGGAAAAAGCAGGCTGCGACGAGGACGATCGGGGATCGGATGATCGGCGAAGCACGGGTTGAACAGGCTGACCGTCGCTGTTGATCGGGCTTATCGCCAGGACAGCGGCACGCGCGGCGCCGCGGCGAAGAGCGCTCGTTCGACAGACGGACGCGAAAACGGTTCTCGGAAGCCGGCGTTTCGATGACTGCGAGAAATTCGGCGGCATCGCACGGCCGGAAACAGCGAAAAAATTCTGCGCCATTATACGCGCGGCCCGCTTCCGTTTTCCTTCGAATCTGCGCTGTTGCTGCGGGTTTTAACGTTTTTCAGGCTGCGCCTAGCCGCTTTTGCCGGTCACGAAACGATGCGCGCCCAATGCCCTTCAGGCACCTTGCGACACTCGTCCGATGACGAAAAGCTCAGCGCCACGCGTCGACGATCACGCGCTTGAGAATATGCAGCTTGCGGTGAAAGAAGTGCTCGCCGCCCGGTATCACGACGACGGGCAATTCCTGCGGCCGCGCCCAGTCGTAGACGGATTGAATCGGCACGGTTTCATCGACTTCGCCGTGAATCACGAGCGTGGTGTCGGGCACAGGCGCGACTTCCCAGCGGCTCGCCGCCGTGCCGACGAACACCATGCGCTCGATTTCCTTCCCCGCTTCGAGCATGCGCCTCGCGACGTGCGACAGCACGAACGTGCCGAATGAAAATCCCGCGAGCACGATCGGCACGTCGGCCTGGCCGGGTTGCGCGCGCATGTGGTCGATCAGCGCGAGCAGATCGTCCTGCTCGCCGATGCCGTTGTCATGCTCGCCTGCCGTCGCGCCGACGCCGCGAAAATTCGAGCGATACGTCACGTAGCCGAGCTGGACCATGGTGCGCGCGAGCGTCTGCGCGACCTTGTTGTCCATCGTGCCGCCGAAGAGCGGATGCGGATGCGCGACGAGCGCGATGCCGCGCGCGGGCTGGCTATTGGCATCGGTGCGATCGAGCGCACATTCGATCTTGCCGACCGGCCCGTCGATCAGGAATTTTTCGGTTTGCGCGTTCATGGCTGCCGTTATGCGGGTTGATCGATGAGAAGACGTTCGACGATCTTGCCGTTGGCCAGATGCGACTCCACGATTTCGTCGATGTCGGTTTCATCGACATACGTGTACCACGTGCCTTCCGGATACACGACCACGACCGGCCCGAGTTCGCAGCGGTCCAGACACCCGGCCTTGTTGATGCGCACCTTGCCTTCGCCCGCGAGGCCGAGTTGCTTCACGCGCTTTTTCGCGTGCTCCTGCATGGCCTGCGCGTTGCAGTTCGCGCAACTCGGGCGCGGCGCATCGGCATCGCGCTGGTTCAGGCAAAAGAACACGTGGTACTTGTAGAAGGAATCCATGAGCGTGGGCGATGAGAGTGTCGGTCGATTATAGCGAGCGATGTTCGTGCCCGCCGCGTCACACCGGCCGGTTCGCCTTGCGCGCGCGACGCCGCGCGAGCCACGCGCGCTCCGCCGCGGACGCGAGCCAGCCGAGCGCCGCATACGGCCATACCCACGCGAGCCAGTGCGCGAGTCCGTTGAAATGCAGATAGCGTCCCTGCCGCCAGTCGGCGAGCACGATGTCGAAATACGGATTCACCGGCAGCAGATTGACGATCGCGAGCGAAACGACGAGCGCCGCGCCCGCGAGCGCCGCCCGCAGTCCGCGCGGCAGCGATACCGACAGCACGCCCGCCGTGATCGCGATGCCGATGCCTTCGAGTGCGCCGTCCGTCGCCCAGTCGAAGGTCAGGCCCGCGCGCGATTGCAGGAACGTCGCGCCCGCTTTCGCAAAGAGCGTGATCGCGACGAGACCGAGCATCAGCCGGATACGCGGCGCGCGATGGCGTGTGAGAAGCGTCACGAGCACGAGCGCCGCGAACAGGCTCGTCGATGTGATCAGCGCTTCCCACGCGTCGTCGGGCAGCAGCGCGCCGATCCGGTCCGGCCAGCTTTCGACGTCCCATGCGGCGGGCGTCCAAGCGAGGATCGCGTCCTGCATCGCCGGGTCGAGCTCGTCCCATAGCACACGCGGCAAGTCGCCGCCGCCGAAGAGATACGGCGCGGGGAACATCGCCGCGAACGGCCACAGCGCCGACAGTCCGATGACATACGCCGCGTCGCGCTCGAACCACGTGAAGCGGATGCGTCGCAGGAGGCCGCGGTCGAGCAGCGCGCTCGTCGCGGGCGCGATCAGCACGCCGCCGACCAGCGCGCCGAATGCGTTGGCGGCGAGATCGAGATTCGAAGCGACGCGCGTCGGCAAATACGTCTGGATGGCTTCCATCGTGCCGGAAAGCAACGCGCCGCCGACGAGCGCCGCGCCCACCGCGAGCGTGCCGCGCACACGCGGATAGAGCGCGAGCACGATCAGCGAACCGAGCGGCATGTAGCCGAGCACGTTCGTGACGACATCGAAGACGGTCAGATACCGCGGCAGCGGATCGGCGAGGTACGCGAGCGGGCTCAGGCCCAGCGAGCGCCAGCCGGAAAAAGGATAGAGCGAACCGTAGACCACCAGCACCGCGTACGCGGCGAGCGCCTGCCGGGAAAACGCCGACGGGCGGCGCTGCCATTGCTTGATCGTCATGAGCCGCCCGGACGCCTCCGTGCTGGGCGGATGGTGAAACTACCGAAGGTCATCGCGAAGCGGAAAGGGGTTGCGCGGCAAGCCACGCGGAAAGTTGCGCGATCACATCGTCCGATGCGGCCGCGAGCGCCCGCGCGCCGCCGGATGCGTCGGCGCTCGGCGCGGGCGCGCTCGCGGCGAAACTGCGCTGGCCGATCACGCGGCCTTGCTGCGTGAGCGTCGCGCGCACGGACACGAGGCCGTGGCTTTGTTCGGGCGCGTCGAAGACCTGCTCGAAGCTCGTCAGCTCGACTTCGAGCAGCGGCACGGCGCGCACCGGATCGGCGCCCGACAGGATCGGGCCGCGCGCCGCGAGCGCATCGCGCAGCCGCTGCGTGAGAAGCTGCCCGGGCGGCATCGTCCAGTGGCTGTCCGAATAGTTGCCGGTGCGCTGCGCATCGACGTAGCTCAGCCGATACGCGAAAGAGTCAGTTTCCAGACTGCGCGGCGCGCCCACCGCGAGCACCTTCACCGGCGGCATCGGCAGGCTGTTGGCCGTCGCGTCGAAGGCAGGCGGCGCGCCGAGGTCGTAATGCGCGTTCGGCATCGCGGTCGGCGTCGATCCGCAAGCCGCGAGCAGCGTGACGCAAGCGAGCGCGAACGCCGCGACTGCTCCTTTCATGTCGATGTCTGCCATGTCGTTTTCTCGATCAATGCGCTGCTTTCGCGGGCCACGTGAAGCCCGGCTCGCCCGGTCCCGGCTCCTTTTGCGGCGCGCCGAAGAGCACGCTGCGCGGATTGGTGCTGAAGGCGTCGGCGGCGCGATCGACAGAACGCGCCGCCGCGCTC
Organism: Caballeronia jiangsuensis; assembly: GCF_046030135.1. Taxonomy (NCBI): domain Bacteria; kingdom Pseudomonadati; phylum Pseudomonadota; class Betaproteobacteria; order Burkholderiales; family Burkholderiaceae; genus Caballeronia; species Caballeronia jiangsuensis. Next base: position 174,108 of record NZ_JAQQDB010000015.1, on the reverse strand, counting down.
ACGTCGTCGCCGAACGAATAGAAGCGCGGCAACGCCTCGAAGCCGACGCGCGCCGTCACGAAGCGCAGCGACTCGTTCATGTCCGCGAGCGCCGCGCCCGCTTCCTCGGCGGCCTTGCCCGCCTTGTTCAGATTGGCGACGAACGGACCATCCGGACGATTCAGGTTCTGCACGAACTGGTTGGTCGAGGCGAGCGTGGTATTGAGCTGCTTGAGCGTCTGCGGCAACTGGGCCACGGCGGGCTGGACCTGACCCGCGAGCGCCGTGATGCTGTCCGCCGCGCCCTGCAGGCTTTTCGTCGTGGCCATGAGCTGATCGCGCACGTCGTCGGAAAGGAATTTGTCGGCGTCCTCGGACAGGCGCTCGAACTTCTTCAGGATCACGTCTCCGCGCTGCTGCAACTGTTCGAAGAGGCCGGCGCGCATCGGCACTTCGGCGACATGCTGCGGCGACGAATCGAGCGGCGAGGTGTCCTTGCCGGTGTCGTCGAGCTGCACGAACGCGATGCCCGTCACGCCCTGAAAACCGAGCGTCGCGAAGGTCGAGTGCGTCATCGGCGCGTTCTTGTCGACGAGAATGCGGATACGGATCTGGCCCGGATGGTCCTTGTCGAAGCGGATCGATTGCACCTTGCCGACGCCCAGACCGCGATAACGCACGGCCGCGTCCGTGAAGAGCCCGGTCACGTTGGTCCGCGCGATCAGGTCGTAAGGCACGCGCACGGTACGGTCCACGTTGAAGAAGAACACGGCGAACGCGATGGCCAGCACGAGGACGATCGTGAAGAGACCGGTCCAGAACGCGTGTGATTTGTTTTCCATCGGCAGGTTCCTTTGACTTCGCGGCGGCGTCGGTGAGGCGTCGTTCGGCTATTTGTTGACGGCGATCGGCGCGTCCTCGAGCGCGGCCGGCGGCAGTTTCGCGCGGCGCTGGGGCGGCAGCGCCTGCAGCGCGCGACGCCCCCGCCGTCCAAGAAAATACTCGCGGATGAACGGATGATCCACCGCGCACGCTTCCTCCACCGGCGCCGCGACGAGCACGCGCCGTTCCGCGAGCACGGCGACGCGCGTCGAGAGCGCGACCATCGTATCGAGATCGTGCGTGACGAGAACGACGGTCAGCCCGAGCGCGCGATGCAGCGTCGCGATCAGATCGACGAACTCGTCCGATGCCTTCGGATCGAGGCCGGCGGTCGGTTCGTCGAGAAACAGCAGTTCGGGCTCGAGCGCGATCGCCCGCGCGATGCCCACGCGCTTCACCATCCCGCCCGACAGCGCCGACGGCATCTTGCTCGCGTGCTTGCACGACAGCCCGACCATCTCGAGCTTCAACATCACGAATTCGCGGATCAGGTCCTCGGGAATCTTGCCGAGTTCGCGAAACGGCTGCGCGATGTTGTCGTACACGGTCAGCGACGAGAACAGCGCGCCCTGCTGGAACATCATGCCGGAGCGCGTGCGCAGCATTTTCGCCGTTTCCTCGTCCATCTGCGCCCATTCCTCGCCGAGCACGCGGATGGTGCCCGATGTCGGCGATTCCAGCCCGAGCATCTGCCGCACGAGCGTGGTCTTGCCCGAGCCCGATCCGCCGAGCAGCGCGACGATCTCGCCGCGCCGCACATCCAGATTCAGATGCTCGTGGATCACCGTGCGCCCGTAGCGCTTGGTGAGATCGCGCACCTCGATCACCGGTTCCGCGATGACGGGCGGCGGCTGATGGCGAACGGCTGTGGCGAGCGTGGTCGACATGGCGGTCAGAGTCCGACGTTCTGAAACAGGATCGCGAACACGGCGTCCGCGAGAATCACGATGGTGATCGATGTCACGACCGATGTCGTCGTGCCTTCGCCGAGACTCTGCGAATTCGCCTTGATGCGGAAACCGAAGTGACACGCGGCGAGCGCGATCAGCATGCCGAACACGACGCCCTTGCCGAGCCCGATCCACAGATTCGCGATCGGCACGACCGACGGCAGCGAGCGGACGAAGAAGTTCATGTCGATCGACAGCACGAGCTTCGCCGCCAGCGCGCCGCCCGTCAACGCGATGATGTTGGTCCACATGACGAGCAGCGGCATCGCGATACCGAGCGCGATCACGCGCGGCAGCACGAGCCGCAGGCCGTGCGGGATGCCCATGACCTGCATCGCGTCCAGTTCTTCCGTGACGCGCATCACGCCGATCTGCGCGGTGATCGCGGAACCCGAACGCCCGGCGACGAGAATCGCGGAGAGCACCGGTCCGAGCTCGCGGATCACCGAAAGCCCGAGAATGTTGACGATGTACTGGTTCGCGCCGAACGCCTGCAACTGCTGCGCGGACAGATAGCTCAGCACGATGCCGATCAGAAACGCGACGAGCGCGGTGATCGCGAGCGCCTGCGCGCCGGCGCTGTAGATATTGGCGGAGATTTCCGTCCACGGAATGCGCTGCGGACGGCGCACGAGTCCGACGAGATCGAGCACGAAGGCGCCGAACATCGCGAGGCCGCCGTAGAGGTGATCGAAGAAATCGAAGATGAGCTGGCCGAGGCGCGTGACGGGATCGACGCGATCGACGGGCTCGGGTTCCTCGCGCTCGGCATCGAGCAGCGCGACGCGCTCGAAGATTTCGCGCTGGGTATCGGACAGCGCGATGGTCGCGGGCATCTTGCGGCCCCAGACGCGCCACAGCGCCTGACCGCCGACGTGATCGAGCCGCTCGATCGACAGCAGATCCCACTGGCCGATCGCCTCGCGCCCGATGGCGCGCAGCCGCCGCGTGACGCCGCTCTTCGCGCGGTCGCGGGCGAGCGCGAGCGCGGTCCACTGGCCCGAGAGCCGGACCACCTTGCCCTGCTGACCGGCTTCCACTCTTAGGCGCGGCGGCGTGTCGAAGTCCAAGGATCGATGGCGCGGTGAGACGCGGTTAAACGGGAGAGGACATTGTAGCGAAGTGTGTCGCGGGGGCGAGGGGATGATCTCGCGCCGCGAAAGTCCGAAATCGGCGTCACACCTTACAAGGCGAGGTTTCAGCCAGCGAAAAACCCGCATAGCGCCGCTACAATATCCGCCATGAACTCAACTCCCTTCGCCCCCGACGCGCCCTGGCGCATCGACCGAACCCGGCTCGCGACGCTCGCCGAGCGGCCCGCCCGCGACTGGACCATCGATATCGTCGACGAAACGGGCTCGACGAACGCCGACGTGATGGAGCAGTTGCGCGCCTCGCGTCGTGGCAGCACGCCAGCGCCGCTCGCCCGCGTCGCGTATTCGCAGACCGCGGGGCGCGGACGGCGCGGCCGTGCGTGGCTCGCCGAACCGGGCAATGCGCTGCTGATGTCGGTGGGCTGCGTGCTGAAGCGGCCGATCGAAGGGCTGTCGGGTCTGAGTCTCGCTGTCGGCACCGCCGTGCTCGACGCGCTCGCGCATCTGCCGCTCTCGCCATCCGCGCGCCCCGCGCTGAAATGGCCGAACGACGTCCTGCTCGACGACGGCAAGCTCGCCGGCATCCTGATCGAAACCGCGTGGAATACGCCGAACGCGACGGCGGTTGTGATCGGCATCGGTGTGAATCTGCATGGCGCGGAGCAACTGGCCGCTCAGGTCGACGATGCCAACCGCCAGGCCACGCCGTCCGCGCCGGGCACCACGCCCGCTGCGCTCGCGCGCGCATGGCCCGACGCCAATCTCACCGACACGCTCGCCGCGCTCCTCAACGCGCTCGACGCGGCGCTGCCGCGTTTCGAAACTGAAGGCTTCCGGCCGTTCCGCCAGCGCTGGCTCGACGCGCACGCGTGGGCCGGACGCGAAGTCGTGCTGATGGATCAAGGCATGGAAGTGACGCGCGGGATCGCATCGGGTGTCGACGAAAGCGGCCAGTTGCTGATCGACGCGCCCGAGGGCCCGCGCACGGTCACGACCGGCGAACTCACGCTGCGGCTCGCGCGGGAGCGTCCGTGAGCGAAGCGCCGCATCTGCTCATCGATGCGGGCAACAGCCGCATCAAGTGGTCGCTTGTCGATGAAACCGGTGCGTCGCTGTCGAACGGCGCGTTCGAGCACGCGCATCATTCGACCGCCGCCGATGACGCCGCGCTCGATGCCTGGTCCGGGTTGCCCACGCCTTCGAGCGCCTGGATTTCGAACGTCGCGGGCACGCCGGTGCAGAACCGCATCCAGCGTCTGATCGACGCGCGCTGGCCGACGCTGCCGCGCACCGTCGTGCGCGCGCGTGCCGAGCAGTGCGGCGTGATCAACACTTACGCAGACCCGACGCGCCTCGGCAGCGATCGCTGGGCCGGCATGATCGCCGCGCGGGCGGCCTATCCGGGCGAGCATCTGCTGGTCGCGACTTTCGGCACGGCGACGACGCTCGAAGCATTGCGCGCCGACGGCGTCTTCACGGGCGGCCTGATCGCGCCCGGCTGGTCGCTGATGATGGAATCGCTCGGCAGCCACACCGCGCAATTACCGACGCTCGACGCCGCATCGGCGCGCGAGGCGCTGAATCAGACACGCAGTCTCTTCGCCACCGACACCGCAGCCGCGCTCTCGTCCGGATGCCTGCTCGCGCAGGCGGCGCTGATCGAACGCGCGTGGCGCGACCTGAAAGCAGACTGGCACGCCGATGTCCGGCTCGTGCTCGGCGGCGGCGCGGCAAATGAAATCGCGGGCGCACTCGACGTGCCGTACACGCGACACGATTCCCTCGTGCTGTCCGGCCTCGCGCTCATCGCGCGCGACGCGACGGCGCGCCAGTCGTCTGACTGACCGATTCGATTGATGGACGGAGCAAAAGAATGCTGCGCTGGCTGATCGCCCTTCTGATTCTCGGCAACCTGCTGATGTTCGCGGTCATGCGCGGCATGTTCGGCCCGCTTCCCGCCGCGGGCGCGCGCGAGCCGCATCATCTGTTGCAGCAGGTTCATCCCGAAGCGCTCGCTACGCGACCGCTGAGCCCCGAAGAAGCGTTCGATCAGCCGCGCGTCGGCGGACCGGCGCCTGCCGCCAACGTGCAGTCCGCGCCGCTTGGGCAATAATCCCGCGAGCGCGAATCAGGACTGCGCGCGGACCTTTTTGAGCAGCGCGGTCGTCGATCGATCGTGCTCGAACGCGATGGCGAGCGCCTTGCCGCCCCAGCCGCGCACCAGCGCCGATTCGGCCAGCTTGTCCATGTCGTAGTCGCCGCCCTTCACGAGGACGTCGGGGCGCAACGCATCGATCAACTCCAGCGGCGTGGTTTCCTCGAACTTTACGACCCAGTCGACGCTTTCCAGCGCCGCGAGCAGCGCCATGCGATCGTCTTCGCGATTGATCGGCCGATCGTCGCCCTTGCCGAGCGTGCGCACGGACGCATCGCTGTTTACGCCGACGATGAGCGTCGCACCGAGCGCTTTCGCATCGGCGAGATAGCTCACGTGACCGCGATGAAGAATGTCGAAGACGCCGTTGGTAAACACGACGGGACCGGCAAGGGCCGGACGGCGCGCGGCGAGCGCTTCGCGCGTGATGATCTTGCGTTCGAAAATGGCGGACATGTCGGCGCTCGTTGCGATGTGCTGAAAGCGCGCATTGTGCCACGGCGCTTTAGACGCGAATCGAATCGATGCGGCCAGAAATGCAAACGGCCCGCCGGTTCTACCCGGCGGGCCGTTTCGTCGTCAAGGCGTGAAGGACTGAACGCTCAGGCCGGTTGCTCGGCCGCGCCGCCCGGCGCGGCTTGCAGACGCAGCGTCACTTCCTTGCGATAGCGATTCAATTCCTGCGCGGTCACGAACGAACGCTCGAACAAAATGGACAGGTTGTGCAGAATGCGCTCGACGACCTTCTTCTCCCAGCTGTCGTCGAAGCGGATCTGGTCGTCCAGCCAGCGTTCGAGCCATTCCGGATCGGGCAGGCGGGACTGCACGGTGTCGCGCGGGAAGAGCGCCTGATTCACATGCAGGTTGGTCGGATGCAGCGGCTTTTCCGTGCGGCGCGCCGACGCCATCAGCACGCCGATCTTCGCGAACGCCGCGCGCGCGGTGTCGCCCGCATTCGCGAGCGCCTTCTTCATGTAGCGCAGATAAGCGCCGCCGTGACGGGCTTCGTCGCGCGAAATGGTTTCGTAGATGTGCTTGATGACTGGTTCGGTGTGCCACTCGGCCGCGCGTCGATACCAGTGATTCAGACGGATTTCGCCGCAGAAATGCAGCATCAGCGTTTCGAGCGGCGGCGCCGGATCGAATTCGAAGCGCACCGCGTGCAGCTCTTCTTCGCTCGGGACCATGTCCGGCTTGAAGCGCCGCAGATATTCCATCAGCACCAACGAATGCTTCTGTTCTTCGAAGAACCACACGCTCATGAAAGCGGAGAAGTCGCTGTCATGGTGGTTGTCACGCAGGAACATTTCGGTTGCGGGAAGAGCGGACCATTCGGTGATCGCGTTCATCTTGATCGTCCTGGCCTGCTCGTCGGTGAGCAGGGACGCATCGAATTTGTCCCAGGGAATGTCCTTCTCCATATCCCAGCGGACGGATTCCAGCGATTTATAAAGTTCCGGATAAAGCATGGTGTTCATTGTCCACCCCTGATGCCACGTATGCGACGTTATATCTAATGACTTCGGCCGAGACGCGCGGAAAACCTGCACGCAAGCAGCCAAGCTTTCAATTTTACGCGGGATTCGGTCGGCCTAAGACTAAAAGCGACAACGAGCGCTCAAATTCGGCGCTGCGGCGACGCGTCGCGCCGCGAAAACACTGCACTTCCTTGTGCAAATGTTGCTGTTGTGCGTCTTGTTCTACCGTGGGTGAGGAGCGAAACCTGTGCCTGAGGTATGGTCGAATGGCGCCGATCCTGCCGCCGGAACTGCGCCGGCCGTGCAGTATGACGGACTCACATGACAGCGAAGCGCATGCCACGCGAATTCCGCGCCAATGCTCGCCGCAGCGAGCGCTTTTGATCATAGCATGGCCGATTGGCGCCAATCCGCGACAGTTTCATCGATCGGGGTCAACCCTGCGACGTAATGCACGCCGTCGTTGAACTTGCGGCGCAGCGCGGGGCTGCTTCCACCGACCCAGATGCGCACGTGCGGCGGCAGCAGGTTGCGCAGATCGGTCAGGCCGTTCGCGATGGACTGCGCCGGCAGCACCGCCGTGAACGACAGCGCGACGATATCGACCTTATGCGCCGCCACTGCATCGACGATATCGTGCAGCGGCGTCTGCAGGCCGAGCTGGACGCAATCGCAGTCGGAGAGCGTGAACATCGCCTCGGCCATCAGGATGCCGAGGCCGTGGCCTTCACCCGAGAGCGTCGTGAGCAGCACGCGCGGACGGCCGCCGCGCCCACGAACGGCGTCGGAAAGCGGGCGCATCAGCGTGCGCATCGCGGACTGGATCGCCTCGCTGAACAAATGTTCGTGATAGACCTGCAACGTGCCCGCCGCCCACGCATTGCCGACCCGCGCCGACAGCGGCGCCGCCACGTCCAGCACAAAGCGCTCGAGCCCGTCGCGCGTCGCGCGCTTCAGCAGCCCGAAGCGGAATTCATCGTAGGCGCTCGCGCGCAGCAACGAGATCAGATGATCGAGCTCCGCATCCGGCGCGTCCTGACCGACGCCCGAACTCTCGGCCAGTTGCTGCAACAGTTCGATCGATTGTCCAAGCACCTTGCTCGGCCGGTGGCCTGCATCGAGCAACCGCTTCACGAGCCGCAGCTTCGTGACCTGCTCCTGCGGATAGAGCCGCTCGCCGCCGGGCGAACGCATCGGCTGCGGAAAGCCGTATCGGCGCTCCCAGACACGCAGTGTGTCCTTCGTCAGACCAATCTCCTGAGCGATCGCGCCAATGCCGATTCCCGTGCTGCCTGACGGCGCAGCGCGCGGCGGGACGGGTTCCGGCAGTTCGGCGCCATCGGAAGCCGAGTCAGAGTCGAAGTCCTGTTCTGATGTATTTGTCATAGACAGATCGATTTTAAGACACGCGCTTCACTCGATGCAGGTTACGTGCCCGACCCGCATGGTGGACAAATTTATACGCCGTCGATGTTTCATCATAGACAAATTCGAAACGGACGTCGGTGCTGAGATACATTTCCGCACCACTGTGGATGCGGATGACACGAGACGCGGTTCGATGCAAATTTACGCATCGAAGGAAACGAAGGGCGTGCCCGACGGCGCGTTGCACGCCGCCGGGCAAAAAGATCAGACGGGTTTCTTGCGCGGCGCGGCCTTGCGCGCGGGCGCTTTCTTCGCGGCAGCCTCGGACTTGTCCGTGGCGTCGTTCGCCGCCTGGCCGGCGTCGGTTTCATCGGCGGCGGGTTGCTCGCCTTCCCCGCCCATCGCGTTGAGCGGGCCGGTCATGCCGGGCTGGAGCATGGCGAGATGCGCGAGCTGATTGAACTGCGATTGCAGCACGTTCCACCAGCCGGTCGGATCGAAGCCGGGCGGCGTTGCGGCGTCGCCTGGCGCGCCCTCGCCTTCAGCCGATGTCGCGCTCGCCGGCGCTTCACGCGCGGGCTCCTGCTTCGGCGCGTCCGCTTTCGCCGCGCCGCCCATCGGCCAGCCGGCGGCAACGGTCTTCTTGTTTTCCGCCGCCGCGCCCTGCGCGCTCTCGACCGACGATTGCGCATACGCGCCAAACGCCCGCAGCGTCGCGAGCGTCGCGCGCTGCACTTCCAGCGCCTGAATCGCCGATTGCAGCATGTTGAGATTGAGCTTCAGCCAGTGCTCGACGGCCCGCATGTCCGTCACGCGCTTGTCGAGTTCTTCGATATTGGTGAGCGGAGCGAGCATGTCGGACATCATCGAGAGCGAGGGACCCATGCCCTGCCCGCCGCCCGGCATCGCGGCGGCGAACGGATTCAGGCGCATCAGCTCCCACATCTTGCCCATCATGTCGGCCTGGCCGAATCCGGGAAAACCGGGAATCGTGTAGGGCGGCGTGCCGCCGGCGTTATCGGTCATTCGACTCTCCTTGTTTTCTTGCGTGTGAGGTTCGCGTGGCTCAGAACGGCGCGCCGCCCGGAAAGTCCGGCGCGCGCCGCTCGCGCAGCGAGCGCATGCCTTCGTGCACGTCCGGCCCGGCGAAACCCATGAATTCGAGCGCGAGCGAGGTATCGAATGTCGGCCCCGCCGAGCGCAGCCAGTTGTTCAGCGCGTACTTGGTCCAGCGGATCGCGGTTTGCGAGCCTTGCGCGAGACGATTCGCCACTTCGATCGCCTTCGGCATGAGTTCGTTCTCGTCGACGGCGAGCGACACGAGGCCGATGCGCTCCGCCTCCTCGCCGCTGACCGGCTCGCACAGCAGCAGATAGTACTTGGCCTTCGCCATGCCGCACAGCAGCGGCCACACGATCGCCGCGTGATCGCCCGCCGCGACGCCGAGCCGCGTGTGCCCGTCGATGATGCGCGCCGACTTCGTCGCGATCGAGATATCCGCGAGCAAACCCGCGACCAGTCCCGCGCCGACCGCGGGGCCGTGCATCGCGGAGACGATCGGCTTGCCGCAGTTGATCACGTTATAGACGAGATCGCGCGCCTCGCGCCATACGCGCGCGCGCACATCGAAGTCGTTCGCCATCTCCTCGACGAGCCCGAGATCGCCGCCCGCCGAAAAGCCCTTGCCTTCGCCGCGAATCAGCGCGACGCGCGTATCGGGATCGCGGTCGATGTCGCGCCAGATATCCGCAAGCTCGCGATGCATGTTGGCGTCGGCGGTGGAGAGGTTGCTCTTGTTCGCGCCCGCGCCGGGCATCACCACTTCGAGCACGCCGTGCGGATGGCGCCGCAACTCCAGCGACTTGTAGCTCGCGTAGAGGGAGAGATCGCTCATGATCCGGTTCAATCGAGAGTTAGCGCGGCTGATAGAGCCACTTGCCGTCGCGGATCTCGACCATCACGCGCGCGCGCTGGTCGAGGCCAATGTGATCGTTGGGCGTCATGTTGACCTGCCCGTTGGTGTCGGAAAAATTCTTCGTGCCTTCGAGCGCATCGCGCAGCGCGGCGCGAAATGCCGGCGTGCCGGGCGCGCCCGCCTTCATCGCGATCGGCACCGCGCGATTGAGCAGCATGCCTGCGTCCCACGCATACGAGCCGAACGCGGATACAGTGCCCGCGCCCTGCTTCGCTTCGTACAGTTTGATGTATTCGAGCGCGAGGCGCTTGGCCGGATGATCGTCGGGCAACTGCGCGGCGACGAGCACCGGGCTAGCAGGCAGGAACGTGCCGTTGCAGTCCGTGCCGCACACGCGCAGGAAATCGCGGTTGCCCACGCCGTGGTTGTGATAGACCTTGCCCTTGTAGCCACGTTGCGCGAGCGTCTTCGGCGGCAACGCGGCGGGCGTGCCGGCCGCGCCGACGACCACCGCATCCGGCTTCGCCGCGAGAATCTTGAGGATCTGCCCGGTCACGCTCGGATCGGTACGGTTGAAGCGTTCGTTCGCGACGACTTCGATCTTGTGCAGTTGCGCGAACTTCGCGACTTCGGTATAGAAGGTCTCGCCGAGCGCGTCCGCCTGACCGATATACGCGAGCGTCTTCACGCCGTGATTGCTGGCGTGCTCGGCGATCGCGGAGGCCATCATCGCATCGGTTTGCGGTGTCTTGAAGACCCAGCGGCGCTTGTCGTCGACCGGTTCGATGATCTTCGACGACGACGCGAGCGAGATCATCGGCGTTTGCCCTTGAGCGACGACATCGATCATCGCGAGCGAGTTCGGCGTGATCGACGAGCCGATGATCGCATCGACCTGATCCTCGCTGATGAGCTTCTTCGTCGACTGGACGGCTTGCGTGGTGTCGGATGCATCGTCGAGCACGATGTAATCGACGGGCTTGCCGCCCATCTCCTTCGGCAGCAGCGCCACGGTGTCACGCGCGGGAATGCCGAGCGACGCGGCCGGTCCCGTGAGCGACAGCACGAGCCCGATCTTCACGTGCTGCGCCGTCTGCGCGAAAGCCGCTGTCGTCGCGGCGAGCGTGAATACCGCGCCCGCCAGAAATGTCCACTTGCCTGCCGCCATCGATGTCTCCTTTTCTTTTGATCGTTTTATTGCTGCGCGAAGCAGCCCGGCAAAGTGTAAGGCGAGCCTTGCGCACGCCGCATCGGGCGAAACCCGTTCAGTGCTCCGGCTGGACGACCGCCTGATCGATCGCGCCGAAGATCGACTTGCCCTCTTCGTCGAACATCTCGATCTTCACGCTGTCGCCGAATTTCATGAACTCCGTCTGCGGCGCGCCGTGCTCGATGGTCTCCAGACACCGCTTCTCGGCGATGCAGCAGTAGCCGCGCTTCGTGTCCTTGTTCGAGATCGTGCCCGAGCCGACGATCGAACCCGCGCGCAGATTGCGCGTCTTCGCGGCATGCGCGATCAGTTGCCCGAAGTGGAACACCATGTCCGTGCCGCAATCCGGCTGGCCGACCTTCTTGCCGTTCCAGTGCACGATCATCGGCCGATGCACGCGGCCTTCGCGCCACGCGTCGCCGAGTTCGTCGGGCGTGACGGCGACGGGCGAGAACGCGGTCGCGGGCTTGCTCTGGAAGAAGCCGAAGCCCTTCGCCAGTTCGGCGGGAATGAGATTGCGCAGCGACACGTCGTTCACGAGCATCAGCAAACGCACGCTGCGCAGCGCTTCGTCGGGCATCGCGGCCATGTGGACATCGGACGTGATGACGGCGACTTCCGCCTCGAAGTCGATGCCATACGATTCCGTCGCGCACACGATGTCGTCCGTCGGGCCGATGAAGTCGTCGCTGCCGCCCTGGTACATCAGCGGATCGGTCCAGAATTCGGGCGGCATTTCCGCTTTGCGCGCCTTTCGCACGAGTTCGACGTGATTCACGTACGACGAGCCGTCCGCCCACTGGAACGCGCGCGGCAGCGGCGCCATGCAGGCCTTCGGATCGAACTGGAACGTGTTGCGCGCGCGGCCGAGGTTCAGCGCTTCGTAGACGTCCATGAGTTGCGGCGCGTAGAAGGTCCAGTCGTCGAGCGCGCGTTGCAGCGTCGATACGATTCCATCGGCGATGGCCGCCGAGCGCAGATCGCGCGAAACGACGATCAGTTGGCCGTCGCGCGTGCCGTCCTTCAGCGTGGCAAGTTTCATAGAGCGGTTGTTGGTGACTTGGGATGACGTTAAGGGAAATCTATTTTACGATGGTGAATCCCTCGGCTGTGCTTTCGCGCTTCATGCAATCGACCCAATCCGCTCTTCCCGACGACGAAGACAACCTCGACGCCACCGACGCCGCCGAGGAGAAAACGCGCTCCGGCATTCAATCGATCGAAGTCGGCTTCCGGCTGCTCGACGTGCTCACCAACGAGCCGCGCGCGATGATGCTGCGCGATCTCGCGCAGCGCGCCGGCATGAGCCCGGCGAAGGCGCATCGCTATCTCGTGAGTTTTTTGCGGCTCGGCGTCGCGTCGCAGGATCCGGTGTCGGGGCGCTACGAGCTCGGCGGATTCGCTTTGCAGATGGGGCTGGCGCGGCTTGCGCGCGTCGATGGCGTGAGGCTCGCGCGCATTGCGCTCGCGGAAATGCGCGACCGGCTCGATCAGACGGTCGGTATCGCCGTGTGGGGCAATCAGGGGCCGACCGTCGTGCACTGGATGGAATCGAGTCATCCGGCGAAGGCGTCGCTCAAGCTGGGCGACGTGATGCCGCTGCTCTCATCCGCGACCGGGCTGCTCTTCGCCGCTTATCTGCCGCGCAGCAAGACGCAGGCGATGCTCGACCGCGAACTCGCCGCCATGAAGCAGACGATGGCCGATGTCGAGCCGCTGCTCGCCGAAGTGCGCGAGCATGGCGCGGCGCGCGTCGAAGGCATGCTGCTGCCGACGGTCCACGCATTCTGCACGCCTGTTTTCGACTCGACGGGCGAACTGGCGCTGGGGGTCATCGCGCTCGGTCACGAAGGCACGTTCGATACGCGCTGGGACGGTGAAATAGATTCGGCTCTGCGCGAATGCGCGCGCGGGTTGTCGTATGAACTGGGGTACAAGGCCGGAGAGCGTTGACGGCGCTCGTCGATACGGGCGAGGAACATCGCTTCCATCGCGCGTGTCTTATGCGTTTCGCCTGACCCGCAACTCACGCCCTTCACCCCCGCACGATGCCACTGTTTCAGTTCCGCCGTCCTCGCCCCGCGTCGGGTGAGCCGCCCGATGCCGCTCCCGAATCCGCCACGCCGCGACGCTGGCCGCGCTGGGTGCTTGCCGTGCTGATCGTCGCGGGCCTGCACTGGAGCGCGATGCGGTGGATCGAACACAATCGGCAGCCGACGAACGCGCCGCCGGAGGCTCCGCCCGTGCAAGTGGAATTGCTGACGCCCAAGCCGATCGCGCCGCCCGCGCCGACGCCGCCCACACCGGCCGCTCCTGCGCCGAAGCCCGCCGCGCCCGCAGCCACGACGAAAGCGACGCCCGCGCCCGCTACGGTATTAACCGCGGCGACGCCGCAGCCGGAAGCGCCCGCCGCCGCGTCGGGCGTGGCGGCATCCGCGCCAGCACAAACGCAACCGCAAACACAAGCGCCCGCGGCGCAATCCGCAGCCGCATCGGGCGACAAGTTCAGTGTTCCGCCCTCGGGCGAGTTACGTTACGACACGCTCGTGAACGGCGTGATGAACCAGACCGGCACGATCCACTGGATCAACGACAGCCAGCATTACGAAATGGTCGTTTCGATCCCGTTGCCTTTTGTCGGTCCGTATGTGTATTCGAGCAAGGGGCATATCGACGGTTTCGGCATAGCGCCCGAACAGTATTCCGAACAGCGCGGCCGCCGCGCCGCCGACATCGCCATCTTCAATCGCGAGACGAAGCAGATCGTCTACACGAAGACGCCGCAGAGTCAGCCGCTCGCGGACGGCGGGCAGGACCGCTTCAGCGTCGTCATGCAGCTGGCGAGCCTCGTGCGCGGCGCGCCGGACAAGTACAAGCCGGGCGTCACGCGCCAGTTCAGCGTCGCGGACAACGATAGCAACGAGGTCTGGCCGATCGAAACCGTCGGTGATGAAACCGTGCAGGCGCGCGGCGGCTTCACGACCGCGCGCCATTTCACGCGCCTGCCGCGCAAGGAAGGCGATCGCCGCAAGCTCGACATCTGGCTCGCGCCGTCGATCGGCTGGCTACCTGTGCGGATTCTGCAAACCGAACCGAACGGCATGCAAATCGAACTGCTCTGGGCCGGCAATCTCACGCCGCAATCGCAGGCGACAGGACAAGCTGTCACGCCGGGCACGCAAGATGCGTCTGAGGATTCCGCGCCCGCTGCGCCCGAAACGCCCGAGTCGGACAGACCGTAACGCGGCCGTCGCACTCCGTGACACCGGGCACGACGAAGGCGCAGTCAATCGCAAACGCAGTCTTTCCGGAGCCGATATGCAGTTGACGATCAATCGCATCGATACACGCTATGTTCTCGACAACGAAGGCGGCGGCCCCTGGCTCGTCTTCGTCCATCAGCTTGCCGGCGATCTCTCCGTCTGGGACCAGATGGCCGGCTACTTCCGCCATGAGTTCACTGTCCTGCGCTACGACTTGCGCGGCCACGGCGAAACGGCGGTGTCGACGGATTCGTTCACGATCGACGACCTCGCCGACGATCTCGCACAGTTGCTCGACAAGCTGGGCGCGCCGTCGGCGCATGTGGTCGGGCTGTCGATCGGCGGAATGGTCGCGCAGAAGCTCGCGATCAACCATGCGGACAAAGTGGAATCGCTGACCGTTGTGGGCGCACCGGCCTTTATTCCCGAGGACGCACGTCCGACATTCGCGCAACGGGCAGCGTCCGTGCGCGAACACGGGACAGCGAGTATCGTGGAAGCGACGCTCGAACGCTGGCTCACGCCCGAATTCCGCAAGGCGCATCCCGAAGTGGTCGAGCAAATCGGGGATACGATCGCGCGCACACCCGCCGAGGGGTTCGCGCGCGCAGCGGAGGCGGTCAGCCGTTTCGATGCGCGAGACAAACTGGCCTCTGTGAAGAAGCGCACGCTGGTTGTCGCGGGCGAGCACGATGTTGGCACGCCGCGTGCTGCTTCTCGGGTGGTTGCAGACACGGTGCCGGGCGCGCAATTCGAATTACTCAACGCGGCGCACCTTTCACCGGTGGAGGAATCGCAACGCTTTTCCGCGTTACTAGCGGCCTTTTTACGCGATTCCCCCTGATTCTCCTGTTTTTGTTGCAGAAGAAAGCCTCGATACAACCGGCATCACATCGAGGCCACCCCTTGAATTCCAACCCAGTCGCTCCAACTAAGCGTCAGGATTGCCACGGAGCAAACGAGGAATAAGGAGTGTCGCCATGCAAATGATCTACAACAGCCCCAACTATTGCGTCGTCGAATTTCCACCGCAGGACAACCATCTCGCCATGAAGGCGGGCGGTTACGAGATCGTCGACAAGAACACGCAGCGGGAGATTTTCATCGACGGCGCGCTTGCCGCGAAGTTTCGCGAGCACGTGCAGCAGCTAATCTCGGAAGAGCCGTCGCTAGAGGATGTCGATGAGTTCCTCGGACAGTTCGATATCTTGATGAATCAACCCGTCGTGCTCCACTGATGCATGCACGCGCGCGGGCGGCTCGTCGCCGTTCGCGCCCGCCGCCGCGCGGACCTGCGGCCCAGGCGACACTCGCCGTTTCCCAAAGACCCCGCCCCGCAATGGCGGGGTTCTTTTTTGCCGGCATCGAACGCCATGCGCGCCCGCCCGCCAAAGGCGAGCGCCCCGCGCTGCGGCTACAATGTCAGGCTATTTCACCTTTGGTGCAGGCCTCGTCCGTCATGACCCAGAACGCCCTTCCGAAATCCCTCGCGCGCGCCTACACGCGCGGCGCCGCGCTGCCCGCCCTGCTGCAGAAACGCATCCTGATCCTCGACGGCGCGATGGGCACGATGATCCAGCGCTACAAGCTGGACGAAGCCGCGTATCGCGGCGAGCGCTTCAAGGACTACGGCCGCGACATCAAGGGCAACAACGAGTTGCTGTCGATCACGCAGCCGCAGGTCATCCGCGAGATTCACGAGCAGTATCTGGCGGCGGGCGCCGACATTCTCGAAACGAACACGTTCGGCGCCACGCGCGTCGCGCAGGCCGATTACGGCATGGAAGACCTCGCCGCGGAGATGAACATCGAGTCGGTGAAACTCGCGCGCGAAGCCTGCGACAAATATTCGACACCGGACAAGCCGCGCTTCGTCGCGGGCGCGATCGGACCGACGCCGAAGACCGCGAGCATTTCGCCCGACGTGAACGATCCGGGCGCGCGCAACGTCACGTTCGACGAACTGCGCGAGGCGTACTACGAACAGGCGAAGGCGCTGCTCGACGCAGGCTGCGACCTGTTTCTCGTCGAAACGATCTTCGACACGCTGAACGCGAAGGCCGCCTTGTTCGCGCTCGATCAGCTCTTCGACGATACCGGCGAACTCCTGCCCATCATGATTTCGGGCACCGTCACCGATGCATCGGGCCGCATTCTGTCCGGGCAAACGGTGGAAGCGTTCTGGAACTCGCTGCGTCACGCGAAGCCGCTCACTTTCGGCCTGAACTGCGCGCTCGGCGCGGCGCTGATGCGCCCGTACATCGCCGAACTGTCGAAACTCTGCGACACCTACGTGTCCTGCTATCCGAACGCGGGCCTGCCGAATCCGATGAGCGACACCGGCTTCGACGAAACACCGGACGTCACGTCGGGATTGCTGAAGGAATTCGCGACGGCGGGCCTCGTGAACATCGCGGGCGGCTGCTGCGGCACGACGCCGGAGCACATCGCGGAAATCGCGAAGGCGCTCGCGCAAGTGAAGCCGCGCGCCTTCCCCTCGCAGTATCGCGAGGTTGCGTAAAACAGCGCGCCTGACATCGAATCAAAGACCAAAGACACCATGACCGATCACACGATGCGTCTCTCCGGCCTCGAGCCGTTCAACGTCAACGACGGCTCGCTTTTCATCAACGTCGGCGAGCGCACGAACGTGACCGGCTCGAAGGCGTTCGCGCGCATGATCCTGAATGGCCAGTTCGACGAAGCGCTCGCCGTCGCACGGCAGCAGGTCGAAAACGGCGCGCAGGTCATCGATATCAACATGGACGAAGCCATGCTCGATTCGAAAGCCGCGATGGTGCGCTTTCTAAATCTGATCGCGTCGGAGCCCGACATCGCGCGCGTGCCGATCATGATCGACTCGTCGAAATGGGAAGTGATCGAAGCGGGCCTGAAGTGCGTGCAAGGCAAGGCGATCGTCAACTCGATCTCGCTGAAAGAAGGCGAAGACGCGTTCAGGCATCACGCGAAGCTGATCCGCCGATACGGCGCGGCATCGGTCGTAATGGCGTTCGACGAGAAAGGCCAGGCGGACACGTTCCAGCGCAAGACCGAAATCTGCAAGCGCTCCTACGACATCCTCGTGAACGAAGTGGGCTTCGAGCCCGAGGACATCATCTTCGACCCGAACATCTTCGCAATCGCGACGGGCATCGAAGAGCACAACAACTACGCCGTCGATTTCATCAACGCGACGCGCTGGATCAAGCAGAACCTGCCGCATGCGAAGGTGAGCGGCGGCGTGTCGAACGTGTCGTTCTCGTTTCGCGGCAACGATCCCGTGCGCGAGGCCATTCATACCGTGTTCCTGTATCACGCGATTCAGGCGGGCATGGACATGGGCATCGTGAACGCGGGCCAGCTCGGCGTGTATGCCGATCTCGACGCCGAATTGCGCGAAAAAGTCGAAGACGTCGTGCTGAATCGCCGCGATGACGGCACGGACCGTCTGCTCGAAGTCGCCGACAAGTTCAAGACCGGCGCCGCGAAGAAGGAAGAGAACCTCGAATGGCGCAATCAGCCTGTCGAGGCGCGTCTGTCGCACGCGCTCGTGCACGGCATCACGAATTTCATCGTCGAGGATACCGAGGAAGTGCGTCAAAAGATTGACGCCGCCGGCGGACGTCCGATCAACGTGATCGAAGGGCCGCTGATGGACGGCATGAACATCGTCGGCGACCTGTTCGGCGCGGGCAAGATGTTCCTGCCGCAAGTCGTGAAATCGGCGCGCGTGATGAAGCAGGCGGTCGCGCATCTGATTCCGTTCATCGAGGAAGAGAAGAAGCGTCTCGCCGATGCAGGCGCGGACGTGCGGCCGAAGGGCAAGATCGTCATCGCGACCGTGAAGGGCGATGTGCACGATATCGGCAAGAACATCGTGTCGGTCGTGCTCCAGTGCAATAACTTCGAAGTAGTCAACATGGGCGTGATGGTGCCCTGCGCGACCATCTTGCAGAAGGCGAAGGAAGAAGGCGCGGACATCATCGGGCTTTCCGGCCTGATCACGCCGAGTCTCGAAGAGATGGCCTACGTCGCATCGGAAATGCAGCGCGACGACTATTTCCGCGGCAAGCAGACGCCGTTGCTGATCGGCGGCGCGACGACTTCGCGCGTGCATACCGCCGTGAAGATCGCGCCGCATTACGAGGGGCCGGTCGTGTACGTGCCGGACGCGTCGCGTTCGGTGTCGGTTGCGTCGAGCCTGCTGTCGGACGAAGGCGCGGCAAAGTATCTCGATGACCTGAAGAGCGACTACGATCGCATCCGCACGCAGCACGCCAACCGGAAAGCGCAGCCGATGGTCACGTACGACGCGGCACGCGCCAACAAGACGAAGATCGACTGGAGCGCGTACACGCCGAAGAAGCCGACCTTCATCGGCCGTCGCATGTTCAAGAATTATGACCTCGCGGAACTGGCGAACTACATCGACTGGGGTCCGTTCTTCCAGACGTGGGATCTCGCGGGCCCCTATCCGGCGATTCTCAACGACGAGATCGTCGGCGAATCGGCGCGGCGCGTGTTCTCCGACGGCAAGTCGATGCTCTCGCGCCTGATTCAGGGCCGCTGGCTCACGGCGAACGGCGTAATCATGCTGATGCCCGCGAACACCGTGAACGACGACGACATCGAGATCTACACGGACGAATCGCGCTCGCAGGTCGCGATGACCTGGCGCAATCTGCGTCAGCAGAGCGTGCGTCCGGTTGTCGATGGCGTGATGCGCCCGAACCGCTCGCTCGCCGATTTCATCGCGCCGAAGGACTCGGGCGTGAAGGACTACATCGGCCTCTTCGCGGTGACGGCGGGCCTGGGCGTCGACAAAAAGGAACAACAGTTCGAAGCCGATCACGACGACTACAGCGCGATCATGCTCAAGGCGCTGGCCGACCGTTTCGCGGAAGCGTTCGCCGAAGCGCTGCACGCGCGCGTGCGCCGCGAACTGTGGGGCTATGCGTCGAACGAGACACTCGACAACGACGCGATGATCGCGGAGAAGTACGTCGGCATTCGTCCTGCGCCGGGCTATCCGGCGTGCCCGGATCACCTCGTGAAACGCGATATGTTCGAAGTGCTTCAGGCGGAAGAAATCGGCATGAGCGTGACCGAATCGCTCGCAATGCTGCCGGCCGCGAGCGTGTCGGGCTTCTACATCGCGCATCCCGACAGCACTTACTTCTCGGTGGGCAAGATCGGCGACGATCAACTCGCGAGCTACGCCGATCGCATGGCACTGTCGATCGCGGATGCCGAGCGCGCGCTCGCGCCGCAGCGCTGAAGGCGAGACAACATATGCCGCGCGTGATGGCGGAAATATGCACGGAACCGGCGGGAAAATTTTGGTTTCCGTAGACTTGTCAGCGCGAAAGGCCGTCGCCACGACGGCCCACGCAATCCTTTCGTCAACGGAGAAAGTCGCATGAAGAAGATGACGTCCGCCGTAACCGTAGCGATCGCCGCGGCTTTGCTCGCAGCATCGAGCTCCGCTGCTTTCGCGCAAGCGAGCAGCACTCAGGCGTCTTCCTACTCGCCGCCGCAGTCGGAGCACAAGAAGAAGCCGAAGAAGCCGAAAAAGCCGCATACGCCTGCGAAACCCGCCGGCGCGGAAAGCGGTCAGTCGCAGTAATTCGCAGCACCGCGACCGAAGCCGTCAGACGTTTCATCGGAAGAAAAAAACCCGCATCGGCGACGATGCGGGTTTTTTGTTTGCGAGCGCCGCTAATAGCGCGAATCAGACGCCCCAGAGAATGTCCGTGTTGTGCTTTTGCGCAAGGCGCAGCATGTCCAGGAACGGATAGGCGCGCTGCGCGAGCCCGATGGGAATCTCGTGCGGCTCGTGCCCTTCCTCGCCTTCGTGGAAATGGCCGTCGTGCTCGGCGCGCACCTTCTTGTCGGTGACGATGGCGGATTCGAGTTTCTGGATGGCCGAAGGCAGTTCTTCGTGAGTGATGACGCCGCGCTCGTTGAGCTGCTTGCCGATGATGCCGAGCAAGTAC
This sequence comes from Caballeronia jiangsuensis, assembly GCF_046030135.1. Classification (NCBI taxonomy): domain Bacteria; kingdom Pseudomonadati; phylum Pseudomonadota; class Betaproteobacteria; order Burkholderiales; family Burkholderiaceae; genus Caballeronia; species Caballeronia jiangsuensis. The sequence continues at coordinate 153,818 of NZ_JAQQDB010000015.1, read as the reverse complement.
TCCGCGAGGTCTTCGAGCATCATGACATCCGGTGCGGCCGAGGTTTTGAATGTGATGAGCATGGCATGGTCCTTTTGTTTATGTTGGGTCATTGGCGGTTTGCAAACGAAACGCGCAGACGAGCCGGTCTCCCTGACAACATGACGACACCCTGATTCGACATATTAGCACCTGCTAAAATCCCCACTTTATGTGGTAGCCGATTCTGTTCGGCTGCGAACATCACATACCGGGGCCGACGCGCCGCAAAGTCGCCCGTCCGAGTCGATGCAGACGCCGGTAAGCGCCGCGTCAGCTCCCGCTCCACTGGATCACATTCAGCATGCTGCCCGCACACAAACACACCCTCGAAACGCTCCTCACCGACGCGGTCCAGCAGGTCGCGCAAGCCACTCAAGGCGCCAGCGAAGCGGCCTTCGTCACGCCTTCGATCGTCCTCGAACGACCGAAGGTCGCGGCGCACGGTGACGTGGCGTCGAATGTCGCGATGCAGCTCGCCAAGCCGCTGCGCGCGAATCCGCGCCAGCTCGCGCAGCAGATCGTCGATGCGGTGCTCGGCCTTCCGGCCGCGAAAGGTCTCGTCGAGAGCGCCGAAGTGGCGGGTCCCGGCTTCATCAATCTGCGTCTTGCAGCCACCGCGAAGCAAGCGGTGATCCCGGCCGTGCTGGGCGACGGCGCAAGCTTCGGCCGCTCGACGCGCGACGCGGGCAGGCATGTGCTCGTCGAATTCGTGTCGGCGAATCCGACGGGACCGCTGCACGTCGGCCACGGCCGTCAGGCGGCGCTCGGCGATGCGCTCTCGAACCTGCTCGGAACGCAGGGCTACGACGTGCATCGCGAGTTCTACTACAACGACGCGGGCGTGCAGATCGCCAACCTCGCCGCCTCGACTCAGTTGCGCGCGCGCGGCCTCAAGCCGGGCGATGCCGAGTGGCCGGAAGCCGCGTACAACGGCGAGTACATCGCCGACATCGCGCGCGACTACATGGCGGGCGAAACGGTCGCCGCGAAAGACGGCGAGCCGGTCAAGGGCAAGGGCGACGTCGAGGATATCGAAGCCATCCGTCATTTCGCGGTCGCGTATCTGCGTCACGAACAGGACATGGATCTGACCGCGTTCGGCGTGAAGTTCGACCAGTTCTATCTGGAGTCGTCGCTGTACAAGGAAGGCCGCGTCGAGAAGACGGTGGCGGCGCTCGTCGATGCAGGCAAGACCTACGAGCAAGACGGCGCGCTGTGGCTGCGCACCACCGACGACGGCGACGACAAGGACCGCGTCATGAAGAAGTCCGACGGCACGTACACGTACTTCGTGCCGGACGTCGCGTATCACGTGACCAAGTGGGAGCGCGGCTACACGAAGGTCATCAACATCCAGGGCTCGGACCATCACGGCACGATCGCGCGCGTGCGCGCCGGCCTGCAAGGACTCGGCGTCGGCATTCCGAAGGGCTATCCGGACTACGTGCTGCACAAGATGGTGACCGTCATGCGCGACGGCCAGGAAGTGAAGATTTCCAAGCGCGCGGGCAGCTACGTGACCGTGCGCGATCTGATCGAATGGTCGGGCGGCCTCACGCCGGGCCACGAGACCGCGCCCGACCAGATCGACGAAGACACCATCCGCCGCGGCCGCGACGCCGTGCGTTTCTTCCTGATCTCGCGCAAGGCGGATACCGAATTCGTGTTCGATATCGACCTCGCGCTCAAGCAGAACGACGAAAACCCGGTCTACTACGTGCAGTACGCGCACGCGCGCATCTGCACGATTCTGAACGACTGGAAGGACCGCTACGCCGGCGATATGTCGAAGGCGGCGCAAGCCGACCTCTCGCCGCTGTCGAGCGATCGCGCGATGGCGCTGCTCAACAAGCTCGCCGAGTTCCCGGAGATGCTCGCCCACGCCGCCGAGGAACTCGCGCCGCACGCGGTCGCGTTCTATCTGCGCGACCTCGCTGGCGAATTTCACTCGTTCTACAATGCGGAGCGCGTGCTCGTGGACGACGAGAAGGAACGCACCGCGCGCATCGCGCTGCTGGCGGCGACACGCCAGGTCCTCGAAAACGGTCTCGCGACCATCGGCGTTTCCGCTCCTCAAAAGATGTAATCGCCCGCTGCCCCGTTGCACACGCCGAAATTAGGAGTTTTCGGCGTGCGCGGACGGGAGCCTGGCGCAGGCGTGTCTTGACCCACGGCTATAATCGTCGCCCAACCAGAAGACTTTCTCGCAGGTGATTCATACGATGGCAAAACCACGCCGCACATCGAAGCAGTCGAAACAAACCGGGGGAACGTTTATCGGCATCGTGCTGGGCCTGATCGTCGGCCTCGCGATCGCCGTGATCGTCGCGCTATACATCACGCGCGCGCCCACGCCGTTCGTGGCGAAGGTCGCGCCGCCGTCGGAGGCGAACTCCGCGCCCGCCGCCGCGCAACCGTACGATCCGAACCGTCCGCTGCAAGGCAAGACGCCGGGCCAGCCGGTGCCGCAAGCCGCGCAGCCCACGCCGCCGAACACCGCGCCGGGCCAGACCAACAATCAGACGCAGTCGTCGGGCATGCTCGACGAGCCGCAGATCGTCGAAGTGCCGCCTTCGGGCACGACGGCATCCGCGCCGAAGACCGCGAGCACGACGCCCGCGAAGAAGCCTGAAGCCGCGCCGAACGCAACGAGCAACGCCACTGCCACGCCGCCGAAGGGCGGCTCGGCGCCCACGACGGCAAAGGCCACACCGCCCGCGCCCGGCGAGCCGAACACCGGCTATTTCCTGCAGGTGGGCGCATACAAGACGCAGGCGGACGCGGAGCAGCAGCGCGCACGTCTCGGGTTCCAGGGCTTCGAATCGAAGGTCACGCAGCGCGATGCGGGCGGCGTGACGTACTATCGTGTGCGCATCGGACCGTTCGCGAAGTTCGAGGACATGAATACCGCGCGTCAGCGCCTGTCCGACGCGGGCGTCGATACCGCCGTGATCCGTTTCTCGAAGCAATAACGCAACAAAGTGCCTGCGCGGCTGCAAGGCGGCCGCGCAAGCGCTTTGACATTTAAGCGTGGTTTAAGCGTCGTATGTCCCACTGACGAACCTGCTTTTGTTCCGTCGCGTATCCATTGCGTACCCTCTTCAATCATGAAAAAAATCTTTAGCGCGTTGGCTCTCTCCCTTGGCATCGCAGCCGCATCGATGAGCGTCGCGAGTTCGGCGATGGCCACGCCCGCCGCCGGCAAGGACTACACGGTGCTGCAGGCGGCTCAGCCGGTCGCGGCGCCCGCCGGCAAGGTCGAGGTCATCGAGTTCTTCTGGTACGGCTGCCCGCACTGCAACGAGTTCGAGCCGTACATCGAGGCATGGGCGAAGAAGCAAGGCCCGGACGTCGTGTTCAAGCGCGTGCCGGTGGCTTTCCGCGACGACTTCATCCCGCATTCGAAGATGTATCACGCGCTCGACGCGCTCGGCGTCGCCGAGAAGGTCACGCCGGCCGTGTTCAACGAAATCCACGTGAAGAAGAACTATCTGCTGACGCCGCAGGCACAGGCGGACTTCCTCAAGACGCAGGGCATCGATCCGAAGAAGTACATGGACGCGTATAACTCGTTCTCGACGCAAAGCGCGGTGCAGCGCGACGCCAAGCTCCTGCAGGACTACAAGGTCGACGGCGTGCCAACGGTCATCGTGCAGGGCAAGTACGAAACCGGTCCGGCGATGACCAACAGTCTGCCGGGCACGACGCAGGTGATGGACTTCCTCGTCCAGCAAGTCCGCGACAAGAAGCTGTAAACCCTGTTCGCGCCGGCATGACTGCAGTTCGCCTGAAGGTCTTCATCACCGGCGCATCGAGCGGCATCGGCCTCGCACTGGCCGAGGAATATGTGCAGCGCGGGGCCGTGCTCGGCCTCGTCGCCCGCCGCGCCGATTCCCTCGCGGCCTTCGCGGCCCGCCATCCTCAAAGCTCCATCTTGATCTATCCCGCCGACGTGCGCGACGCCGATGCGCTCGCCGATGCCGCGCGCCGTTTCATCGCGGAGCATGGCCCGGCGGATATCGTCATCGCGAACGCGGGCATGAGCCGCGGCGCGCTGACGGGTCACGGCGATCTCGACACCTTCCGCACCGTGATGGACGTGAACTACTTCGGCATGGTCGCGACGTTCGAGCCCTTCGTCGCGTCGATGACGGCCGCGCGGCGCGGCACGCTCGTCGGCATTGCGAGCGTCGCGGGCGTGCGCGGGTTGCCGGGCGGCGGCGCGTACAGCGCGTCGAAGTCGGCGGTGGCAAAGTATCTGGAAGCCTTGCGCGTCGAAATGCGGCCGCTCGGCGTGGCCGTCGTCACGATCGCGCCGGGTTACGTCCGCTCGGAGATGACCGCGCACAATCCGTATCGGATGCCCTTTCTCATGGACGCCGACCGCTTCGCCGCGAAAACCGCCGACGCCATCGATCGCAAGGTGCGTTATGCGACCTTTCCCTGGCAGATGCGTATCGCGGGCATGCTGATGCATGCGCTCCCGCGCTGGCTCTACGATGCACTCGCCGAGCGCGCGCCACGCAAACCGCGCGCGAGCGAGTGACAAAAAAACCGGCTGCGCAAAAACGCAGCCGGTTTTTCATTTGCGGATCGCCTGACCGGAATCGATCTCCGGTCAGGTCATCGGCACATCAGAAGGCAACGTAAGCCGGGTTGTTCGGCAACTCGTATCCGACATACACATGCCGGCCGAAGAAGAACGGCAGACCGAAGTCGAAGAAGTTCGACATGCTCAACTGGCCACCGAGGCTATTGAACGCGAACTTGTTCTTGCCCGAGGTCAGCGTACTTGCGTTGGCGAGCAGGAACGGCACGACGGCGCTGTTGCCTTCGGTGCCGACGATGGTCGTCGACAGCGACTGCTGCGAGCTCGGACAATAGAACGCGGTCGAACCCGAGCACTGCGGGAAACTATCCTGGAAGAAATTGCCGTTCGATCCCGTGTCGAAGAACGTTTTGTACGTCTTGCCCTTGTAGGTGCCGTTCAGGTCGCCGTACGGGTCCGTGCCGTACTTCGTCACGCCGCTTACCGCGTTGTTGCTCTGCGTGCCGATGCCGAATATCAGCACGCCGGTCGCACTGACCGCGCCGTTATCCGGAACCGGCGGCAACTGCACGATCACGCCGTTGTTGTTGACCGCGAACTTCGTGACGGGATTCGTCACCTGCTGCGCGAGCGGCACGGCGACGGGCGAGCAGTTCGCGCCGTTGCTGCACGCGAAGTACATCGCGTTGAGCGACGTGCTCACGCATCCGTTGCCGCAGTCGTATGTCTGCGGGCCGATGCCGAGAATGCCGTTCGCGCCGATGTCGCCGGTGGTGTTCTCGTCGTTGCCCGACGGACAGCCGTTATCGCCAGTCGGTGCCGCCGATGCGTTCAGGTCGCCGATGATCTGGATCGGCACCCTCGACGCGACTTCCGTACCCATCTTCACGTCGGCGGTGCGCACGGTGCCCCACGTGTAGCCGTCGGCGAAGCCAGCGCATTCGGCGAGCTGGCCGCCGTTCGATGCTTGCGAGACGGGCAGGCTGCCGAGCACGGACTGCGCCGCCGATCCGAGAATGCGCAGACCGAACGACGCCGTATCGACCTGAATGTTGTCGATCTGCTGACACACCGACGAGCCCGGCGCGCACACCGTCACCGAGACATTCGGGATATTGACGAAGCCCGCGACGCCGGTGTTGACGTTGATCGGCACCGCGTTCGTGCCGTTGGGCGCGATCGGCTGCGCGTTCGCGCTGCTGGTGCCGGAGCTGCCGCCGCCGGAGCCGCCGCCGGAACCGCCGCCCGACGAGCCGCCGCTGCTGGAACTGGAGTTGTTGTCGCCGCCGCCGCCGCAGGCCGCGAGCATGACGGACAGGCAGAGCACGCCGAGCCAGCGGGCGAAGCCGCCGCGTCGGGATGAAGAGAGGGCGGGATGGCCGAGTGTCGTTCGATGCATACTGAGTCTCCCGTCGCTTACTGGATATCGCTGGCGGATACGCCGGCGGGCAACGATTGCGGCAGATACGCGCTGCCCGCGAACGAGCCCATGTGACCGCCCGATTCCACGACGAGCCCGGAATCCTGCACGCTTACCTGCCCACGGCCGCCGCGCGCGGCGCGCTGCGCCTTCAGGCCCTGCTGATACTGCGGGAAATAGCTGCCGAGCAGGCTGGCGAGGTCCGGCACGCGCGGCCCGTGCCACGCGATGCCGAACACCACACCCTGCGCTGACAAATATTCGTTGATGACCGTGCCGCTCGCGAGCGTGGTCGTGAGAACGGTGTAGTTCGACGCCGATGTTGCCGGTGTCGACGATGCGTTCGACGCGCCGCTCGCGACCGCCGCCCGCGCGACTGCTGTCGTGGACGCCGTGGCGGCGCCTTGCGGCGCGCTCATTGGCTCGCCGCCGAGCACTGCGTAGGCGGGCGCCGTACACACGCTCAACGCGCCGGCGACGAACGCGAGCGCGCTTACAAGATGCCCATGACGGGATTGCTTCGGTGCCTTCACTGGGCCTCCTATCGGTTTTCGATCGGCCGCGCGCCCCTGCTCGCGACCGGCTCTTGACGATTGAGTGACAGATGCGCCACCGCATTTCGCCCCTGTTTTTTCGGGCGCGAATACCATCAGTATGCCAGCCGCGAGGAATAGTCCTAACGTTCGCAAGCGCACACAATAGAAAACGCGGAGGGCAATGGTATGCCCTCCGCGTGTCTTTGTAACGCTGAGTACGTCGAAACGACGACTACTTGCAAGCGCCTCAGAAGCCGAGGCTGGCGAGCAGATCGTCCACTTGCGATTGATCCTGCACGACGTCGCTGCGCCCTTCCGGCTTGATCTGCGGCCCGTTGAGCAGGCTTTCCGGACTGCCGGTCGCCGACGACATCAGCGCCGCCGCCGATGCAGCGAACTGCTCGCGCCGCTCCGGCGCGATGTTTTCGAGCAGCACACCCAGCAATTGCTGCTCGATCAGATACACGACGTCCGTAATCTTCTTGATCACCTGCCCGGTCAGATCCTGGAAGTCCTGTGCGAGCATGATTTCCAGCAACTGCGCGTTGGTCGCCTGGGTCCGCTCCGGCACGCTCTGCAGGAACGTGCGCGTTTGTGCGAGAAGTTCGCCCGCCTCGCCCTGCGCGAGCGGCGCGTCGTACCATTTGGCCCAGCGCGCGTCGAGCGACTGCGCTTCTGTCTGCATCGCTTCCTGCATCGGCTTCGCGAGCTCGATCGCGTTGAGCGCGCGCTCCGCCGCCTGCTCGGTCATCGTCGCGACATATTTCAACCGGTCGCGCGCGTCGGGCACGGCTTGCGCGGCGGCTTCGACCTGCTTGTCGAGGCCGAGCTCGCGCATCGAGTCGCGCAGCGTGCGCGTGAGCTGTCCGATGCGCGCGAGGATGCGGTCGCTCGATGGATCGGCTTCAGCTTCGGCAACCGCGGCTGCCAGTTCAGTGGTCAGATCGTTCACGATCAGCTCCCGGCTTTGGCCATCTTCTCGAGAATCTTGGTGAGCTTCTCGTCGAGCGTGGCGGCCGTGAAGGGCTTCACCACATAACCGTTCGCGCCCGCTTGCGCCGCCGCGATGATGTTTTCCTTCTTCGACTCCGCCGTCACCATCAGCACCGGCAGATGCGAGAGCGCCGCGTCCGCGCGGATCTGCTGCAGCATCGAAAGGCCGTCGAGGTTCGGCATGTTCCAGTCGGTGATCACGAAGTCGAAGCCGCCGCCGCGCAGGCGTGCGAGGCCGGCCGCGCCGTCTTCGGCTTCATCGACGTTGCCGTAGCCCAGCTCCTTGAGCAGGTTACGCACGATACGGCGCATCGTCGGAAAATCGTCGACGACGAGGATCTTCATGTTCTTGTCCATCATTACTCCCTTGAGTTCTCATGCGGCGGCGCCGCTCAATCCAAAAAGTTCAGACGCGCTGCACGCGTTCGCCCATCGAGGCAAGCCGCGCCATGACGCGCCTGCTCATTTCAGAGAGCGGCGCGACTTCGCTTGCGCCGCCCATTGCAATTGCTTCGCGCGGCATGCCGAACACCACGCAACTCGCTTCGTCCTGCGCGAGCGTGTAGGCGCCCGCCTGCTGCATGTCGAGCAGACCGGCGGCGCCGTCGCGGCCCATGCCGGTCAGGATCACGCCGATGGCGTTCTTGCCCGCGTGCTGTGCCGCCGAGCGGAACAGCACGTCCACCGATGGCCGATGCCGGTTCACCGGCGGCGCGTCCGACAGATGCGCGACATAGTTCGCGCCGCTTCGCGCGAGCACCAGATGCGCATGGCCCGGCGCGATATACGCGTGGCCCGGCAACACGCGCTCGCCGTGCTCCGCTTCCTTCACGGTGATGCGGCACAGCCCGTTCAGGCGCTGCGCGAACGACTTCGTGAAGCCCGGCGGCATGTGCTGCGCGATCAGCACCGCGGGCGCGTCGGGCGGCAGCGGCACGAGCACTTCGCGGATGGCTTCGGTGCCGCCCGTCGATGCGCCGACGATCACGAGCTTCTCCGTCGACACGAGCGGGTTGTTGAAATGCGGCGCCGGCTTGTGCGCTGCATGGGTCTGCGTCTGCGCGACGTGGCTCACCTGCTTCACGCGCGCACGCGATGCGGCGCGCACCTTGTCGGCGAGCTTTTCGGCGTAGTCGAGCATGCCGTCGCGAATGCCGACCTTCGGCTTCGTGACGAAATCGACCGCGCCGAGTTCCAGCGCGCGCAGCGTGATTTCATTGCCGCGCTCGGTCAGCGACGACACCATCACGACCGGCATCGGCCGCAGGCGCATCAGCTTCTCCAGAAAGTCGAGCCCGTCCATGCGCGGCATTTCGACGTCGAGCGTGAGCACGTCCGGGTTATGCAGCTTGATCAGTTCGCGCGCGACGAGCGGGTCGGGCGCGGTTGCGCACACGTGCATGTCGGGCTGCGAGTTGATGATCTCGGTCATCAGGCTGCGCACGAGCGCCGAATCGTCGACGCACAGCACCTTGATTTTCGGCGCGTGGCTGAGTGTCATGCTTCCTCCACGGTCTTCATGCGCGACGTGAACAGTTCCACGCGCGGGCGCTTCACGTTCGACGCATTCGTCGTGAACAATTCCGCGCGCGGCTTCGCGGCCGTCGCGTTCGACTGAAACAGTTCGACACGCGCACGCGCCTTCGCGAGCCGCTCGGCGCGCTCTTCGGGCGAGCGCTGCACGAGCGCCTGCTCGCGCTCGACCACGATCGGATCGTGCGCGGTCTTCAGCTTCTTGACCATCACCTGACCGGATCGCGGCATGAACGCGACCTTGCGCGGATGCATGCCCTGCAAATCCTCGGCGACGATACGAATCTTCTCCAGCGCGAGATAGCGCCGCACGAACTCCGAATTGCGATCGCCGATGTTGATGGTCGTCATGCCCGCGAGCACCGCGCCGCCGCCGAACACCTTCGCTTCGAAACGCTCGCGTCGTCCGCCGCGCTTGATGAGTTCGTTGATGAGCACTTCCATCGCGTAGGCGCCGTAGCGCATCGAATCGGACGATGCATGCGACGCGTCGGAGCCGTCGTCGGGCAGCATGAAGTGATTCATTCCGCCGATGCCCGCCGTGCGGTCGTTGATGCACGCCGCCACGCACGAGCCGAGCACGGTGACGAGCACCATGTCTTCGCTCGTCATGTAGAACTCGTTCGGCAGGAGCTTCACGCCCGGCTTCTTGAAATGGTTGTCGAAATAGAGGTTCGACGCGATCGGCAGTCCGCTCATGCCGCCTCCCCTGCGAGCGCGCGCTGCGGCTTGCCCGTCTGCTTCAGGTCGCGCGACAGCTCGTACACGGTCTGGCCGCGCAGCCTGAACGCCTGCGACACATACGTGAAGTTCTCCGAATGACCCGCGAACAGCAGCGCGCCCGGCTTCATCAGCGGCTCGAAGCGCGAGAGCACCTGCCCTTGCGTCGGCTTGTCGAAGTAGATCATCACGTTGCGGCAGAAGATCGCGTCGAACGGGCCTTTCACGTCGTAGCGCGCGTCCGTCAGATTGACGCGGCCGAAGTTCACCATCGCGCGCAGTTCCGGGCGCACTTTCACGAGACCCGCGTGCGAACCCGTGCCCTTCAGGAAGAAGCGCTTGAGACGCTCGACGGGCAATGCCTTCACCTGATCGAGCGAATACACGCCTGCTTCGGCCTTCGCGAGTACCTGGCTGTCGATGTCGCTCGCGAACACCGTGCACTGGCGCGCCGCATGCTCGCCGAGCGCTTCGACGAGCGTCATCGCGATGGAATACGGCTCTTCGCCGGTGGAAGCCGCCGAGCACCACACCGAGAACGGCTGCTGCCGGCGCTTCACGAATTCCGCGAGAATCGGAAAGTGATGCGACTCGCGAAAGAACGCGGTGAGATTCGTGGTCAGCGCATTGACGAACGCTTCCCATTCGGCGTTGTCGTCGTTCGTTTCGAGGCGATCGAGATACTGCCTGAACGTATCGATGCCGCAGGCGCGCAGACGGCGCGCGAGCCGGCTGTACGCCATGTCGCGTTTGTGGTCCGACAGCGAGATGCCCGCGCGCCGATGAATCAGCTCGCGAATGCGGGCGAAGTCCGCTGCCGTGAATTCGAAATCGCGCTCGACTTCCGGACCACGCACACTGGCGCCCAGGTCGATACGCGGGTTGCGCGTTGCCATCATGATGTTTCGTGCTTCCTTGACACCCTTAGCGGCGCCCGATGTGGCGCGTTCTTCGCGCTCGACCCTGCGGACTCGCGCATGCCGTGCGTTTCGATGAAACGCCGGCTATCGATCGTGATGCGCGATGCCCACATGGTCGTGTTCGTTTCCGGATTCGGTTAGAAGGTTTCCCAGTCGCCGTCGGCTGCGACCGTCGCCTTGGCGCGCGGCGCGGGCGCGGGCTTCACGGCGCTCGCCGGCTTGACCGCCGGATTGCTCGCGGCCTTGCCTGCTTCCTTGATAACGGCCGCTTCCGGCGCAACTTTCGCGTTCTGAGCGGACTTCGCGTGCTTTTCGGCTTTCGACGCAACCGCAGCCGAAGAAGGCTCGATGCGCGCAGCCGGCGCCGACGCCTTGATGCGCGCCGCTGCCGTCGATGCGCTCGCGCGCACCGGCGCCGCGGTTTCCAGACGCCATTGCGCGACCACGTCCTTCAGTTGACGCGTCTGCTCTTCGAGCGATGCCGCGGCAGCCGCCGCCTGCTCGACGAGCGCGGCGTTCTGCTGGGTCACGCTGTCCATCTGCGTGACGGCGCGGTTGACCTGCTCGATGCCGTCGGATTGCTCCTCCGACGCCGCGCTGATCTCGCCCATGATGTCCGTCACGCGGCGCACCGCCTGCACGATTTCGCCCATCGTCTGACCGGCGCGCGCGACGAGTTCCGTGCCGCTGTCGACCTTCGCGGTCGAATCGCCGATCAATGCCTTGATTTCCTTCGCCGCCGCCGCGCTGCGTTGCGCGAGCGAGCGCACCTCGCCCGCGACCACCGCGAAGCCGCGGCCTTCCTCGCCCGCACGCGCCGCTTCGACGGCCGCGTTCAACGCGAGAATGTTGGTCTGGAACGCGATGCCTTCGATCACGCCGATGATGTCGACGACCTTGTTCGAGCTCGACGCGATCGCGTGCATCGTCTCGACGACCTGCTCGACGACTTCGCCGCCCCGCGACGCGATATCCGACGCGCTCACCGCGAGCTGGCTCGCCTGGCGCGCGTTGTCGGCGTTCTGCTTCACGGTGCTCGTCAGCTCTTCCATGCTCGACGCCGTTTCCTGCAGCGACGCCGCCTGCTCTTCCGTGCGCTGCGACAGATCCGTGTTGCCGCTCGCGATTTCATGCGCGCCGACATCGATCGATTCCGCGCCGCGATGCACCGAGCCGACCATCGTCGTCAGGTTGCCACGCATGCGCTCGATGCCCGCGAAGAGGCGGCCGATTTCGTTGGTCCGGTCCGTATGCGCGGACTGCGTGAGATCGCCGCGCGAGATGCGGTCGAAGTGATCGACGGCATCGTTGATCGGCTTCACGATCAGGCTGGAGAGCGCCATGCGCGTGCCGATGAGCATCAGCACCGCGAGCACGAGCACCGCGCCGATCGTCATGTTGAGCGCCGCGATATGCGAGGCCGTGCTCGCGCGCGACGTCTCCGCGTGCTCCTGATGCGACGCCACCGCCGCCGTCACGGCCTGATCGAAGGCGACGAACATCGGGCTGATCTTCGTGTCGGCGATCGCGTGATACGCGGCCATGTCGTTCGCGCGGATCGCGGCGAATTCCGGCTCCACGCCGGTCTTCACGAGCGCGTCGCGCTGGGCGACGAGCGCGTCGAAGGTTTCCTTCGGCAGCGTCGGTTTCGGCGTGTCGAGATAGACCTTCCAGTTTTCATTGCTCTTGTCGAGCAGATACTGGCCGCGATCGATCGCCTTCTTCGCTTCTTCCGTGCTGCCCGCCTCGGCGAGCGAGCGCACGCGGTCGAGCGTGATGCGCGAGCGCAGCAGATACGACGACGTTTCCGAGAGCGCGCGCATCGCGACCAGGTCTTCCTGCGCGAGCGATGAGAGCGACGCGTTGGCGGAATTGAGCCCGGCGAGCGCGAGCGCGCCGATCAGCGCCGCGCATCCGGTGAACAGCAGGCCGACGAGCGTGAGCGTCGTGCGGATCGACAACTTCTTCAGCATGGCTTCTTTCTCTTCGCTCGTTATGCGGCAACGGAGTCGATCAACTCCATCTCGCGGCTCGTCATGAGCTTTTCGATGTCCATCAGGATCAGCATGCGGCCGTCGACCGTGCCGAGACCCGTCAGATATTCCGTCGCGAGCGTGCCGCCGAATTCGGGCGCGGGCATGACCTGCTCCTGCGCGAGCGTGAGCACGTCCGACACGCCATCGACCACCATGCCGACCACGCGATGCGCCACATTCAGGATGATCACGACGGTCTGGTTGTCGTACTCGACGCGGCCCAGATTGAACTTGATGCGCATGTCGACGATCGGCACGATGATGCCGCGCAGATTGATCACGCCCTTGATGAACGCGGGCGCATTCGCGATGCGTGTAACGTTGTCGTAGCCGCGAATTTCCTGCACCTTCAGGATGTCGATGCCGTATTCCTCGGCGCCGAGCGTGAACACGAGGAATTCCTGTCCGGCCGCTTCGGCGTGACCCGCATCACGTCGCGAAGGCGCAGCGGTATGAATCGTTTGAACGTCTGCCATGAATGGCTCCTTCGTTGTTAGTGAGAGTGCGCGCCGTGCTGTGCGCGCGATTCGCGGTTGAGCGCGGCCACGTCGACGATCAGCGCGACACGACCGTCGCCCAGGATGGTCGCGGCGGAAATGCCGTGCACCTTGCGGTAATTGGTTTCGAGGTTCTTCACGACCACCTGCTGCTGGCCGACGAGTTCGTCGATCAGCATCGCGAAGCGGCGACCTTCGGTCTGCATGATCGTGACGATGCCCTGCGTCGGCTCGGTGCGCGCGCCTTCGACATCGAACACGCGATGCAGCGCGACGAGCGGCAGATATTCACCGCGCACGCGCACGACGCGTTCGCCGTTCGCGACCGTGTAGATGTCTTCCGCGACCGGTTGCAGCGACTCCATCACGAAGTTCAGCGGCAGAATGAAGATCTCGTTGCCGACCTTCACCGACATGCCGTCGAGGATCGCGAGCGTGAGCGGCAACACGATCTTCGTCGTCGTGCCCGCGCCCTGGCGCGACATGATTTCGACGTGGCCGCCCATCGACTGGATGTTGCGCTTCACCACGTCCATGCCTACGCCGCGGCCGGAAATATCGGTCACCTGTTCGGCGGTCGAGAAGCCCGGCATGAAGATGAGCTGCCAGACTTCCTCGTCGCTCATCGATTCGGAAACCTGCATGCCCTGCTTCTGCGCCTTCGCGAGAATCTTGTCGCGGCGCAGGCCGGCGCCATCGTCGCTCACTTCGATCACGATGTTGCCGCCGTGATGCGCCGCCGACAGCACGAGCTGGCCGGTGGTCGACTTGCCCGCCGCGCGGCGCGCTTCCACGGTTTCGATGCCGTGATCGAGCGAGTTGCGCACGAGGTGCGTGAGCGGATCGATGATGCGCTCGATCAGGCTCTTGTCGAGCTCGGTCGCCTGACCGAACGTGACGAGTTCCACTTCCTTGCCGAGCTTGCCGGCGATATCGCGCACGAGGCGCGGGAAGCGGCTGAATACGTAATCCATCGGCATCATGCGGATGGACATGACGGCCTCTTGCAGGTCGCGCGCGTTGCGCTCCAACTGCGCCATGCCGTTGAAAAGACGGTCGTGCAGAGCGGGATCGAACGTGCTCGTGGTTTCCGCGAGCATCGCCTGCGTGATGACGAGCTCGCCCACCAGATTGATGAGCTGATCGACCTTCTCCACGCCGACGCGAATCGAGCTGCCTTCCGCCGATGCGGCCGCCTGCGGCCGCGCCTTCTTGTCGGCGTCGCTTGCCGCGGATTTCGTCGGTTGGGCAGCGGACGGGACCTGCAAGCCCGCCGCCGCCGCCGATTCTTCTTTCACTGCTTCCTTGCCAGCCGCGGATGCGGGCGCTGCATGCGCCTGCGATTGCTTCGGCTCTTCGTGTAGCGTGGGTTGCACTGCCGGTATTGCTGGCGCTGCTTCGGCGGATTGCGCCGCCGCGTCGCCACGGCCGATCGCGATCTGCTTTTCATCGATCACGAAACAGCACACGGCGACGATATCGTCGGCCGGGACGTCCGAGTCGAGCCAAACCACATACTCGGCGTCCGTCTTCTTTTCTCCGACGATGCTTCCCAGATTCCCCAGCTCCTCGATCAGAGTCGCCAGGTCCTTCTCGCCCACCCCCCGTAGCGTAATTTTCAGGTGGGGTCCTGCATCCGCCGCCAGCGCGCCGGTGTGTCCCGGCGTCGCATCGGCAGCGGTTCCCGCATGTGTCGATACATCGGTGAGTTCGAATGCGCCGTCCCAGTTGCCGTCGTCCTCGATCACGTCCGCCGCCTGTGCGATCACGTGCGCGGGCGGCGCGTTCGGGCCTTCATAGGCGGGCGCGACGTCCGGCTTCGCCGCGTTCTTCGCCGTACCCGGCAGCGAGGGCGGCTCGATCTGGCCCGGCTGGCCGCCTTCGGCCTGCTCGTTCTTCAGGCGCTCCAGCTTCGCGCAGATCGCCGCGGCCGCGGCCGCATCCGGCTCCGTGCTCGCGCGATAGGCGGCGAGCTGATCCGAGAGCACGTCCTTGGTCGCGAGAAACGTGTCGATCATGTCGCGGCGCAGGACGAGCTCGTTGTTGCGCGCCCGGTCCAGCAGCGATTCGAGGATGTGCGTCGTCTCGGTGAGCGCGGTGAAGCCGAACGTGGCCGCGCCGCCCTTGATCGAATGCGCCGCGCGGAAGATCGCCGCGAGGTCTTCCGGGTCCGGATTCGCGATGTCCAGAACGAGCAGCAGTTGCTCCATCTGCGCGAGCAGTTCATCCGCTTCGTCGAAGAAGGTTTGATAGAACTGGGTAATGTCGAGTGTCATGCTTGAGTCACCGTCGGCGCGTGCGTGCGCGGGTTGTCTTTTGCTTTCGCTTCAGTGCTGCGTGTCTTCCGAGAGCGCGGCGACCAGTTCGGTCAGCAGGTCCGGATCGAGCGGCTTCTCGATCCAGCCCGTCGCGCCCGCCGAGCGCGCCGCGTCCTTGAAGGGCTCGCCGCCTTCGGTCGTGAGGACCAGGATCGGCGTCGCCCGGTAGGCGTGGTTCGCGCGCAGCGCCACGATCAGATCGAGTCCGCTTCTGCCCGGCATGTGCTGGTCGGTCAGAACCAGGTCGAAGCGCTCCGCGAGCGCCCACTCCAGCCCTTCGTCGCCGTCCGACGCGACGGTCACTTCGTAACCCGCCGTCGCCAGCGTCGCCGAGAGGATTTGCCGCATCGCGGCTGAATCGTCGATTGCCAGAATGTTTTTGATCATGTTTGTCTCTTGCCGTGATGACGGTCGAAACGTGCCGAGTCTTGAGCCTGTTTTTCGAGCAATTTGCTCATTGCGCCGCGGGCCGGGCCGCGATGCCAGGGATGAGCTGGCCGAGCGCAGTCGCCGGCGCGCCTTGCGCGTCCGTGCCGTTGTCGAGCGTCGCGCCCGGCGAGCCGTCGTCGCGCAGCATCGACATTTCCGTCTTGCGATTGAGCACGATGACGCTGATGCGCCGGTTCTCCGGATCGAGCGGATCCTTCTTGTTCAGGTTCTGCGTCGACGCGAGCCCGAGCACGCGCATCACTTTCGCTTCGTCCATGCCGCCCGCGACCAGCTCGCGCCGCGACGCGTTCGCGCGGTCCGCCGACAGCTCCCAGTTGCTGTAACCCTTCTCGCCGCCCGCGTACTTCACGGCGTCGGTGTGTCCCTGCACGACGATGCGGTTCGGCACGTCGTTGAGCGTCTTGCCGATCTCGCGCAGGATGTCGCGCATGTAGGGCTGCACGGCGTTGCTGGAGAGCGCGAACATCGGGCGCTTCTGCGTATCGACGATCTCGATGCGCAAGCCCTGTTGCGTCGACTCGATGCGGATCTGCTGCTTGAACTGGCGCAGCGTCGGATTGGCCTCGATCGCGGCCATGAGCTTCACCTGCAGATCATGCAGGCGCACCTGCTCGCGCCGTTCGAGCTCGCCTTGCGCGGCCTTGAGCAATTCTTCGTCGTTGTTGGACGAGGCGCGCTGCGCGAGCTGCGTGCTGCCGTCGGACCTGCGCGCCGCGCCCGCTTCGTTGCTGGAAATATCGCGGCCGCCGCCGATGAGAATGCTGTTGTCCATGCCGACGGACTTGCCGCCGACCATCGCGGCCTTGAGCGGCATGTTGAAGTACTCGGCGATGCCGCGCCGCTGCACCGGCGACGTCGACGAAAGCAGCCACATCAGCAGGAAGAACGCCATCATCGCGGTCATGAAGTCCGCGTAGGCGAGCTTCCACGCGCCGCCGTGATGCCCCTTCTTGCCGGCGACGATGCGCTTGATGAAGATGGGCCGTTCGCTGTCGTTGCTCATCGCTGTGCTCCGGTCACTTCGACTTGACCCGGCGCACGTGTTCTTCCAGTTCGGAGAACGACGGACGTTCCGTCGAGAACAGCACCTTGCGGCCGAACTCCACCGCGATCGCGGGCGCGTAGCCGTTCAGGCTCGCGAGAATGGTCACCTTGATGCACTGGAACATCTTGGTCTGCTCCGCGACGCGCTGTTCCGCGACATTCGCGAGCGGCCCGATGAAACCGTAGGAAAGGAGAATGCCGAGGAAGGTGCCGACGAGCGCCTGCGCGATCATCTCGCCGAGAATCGCGGGCGGCTGATCGGCGGAGGCCATCGTGTGCACGACGCCCATCACGGCCGCGACGATGCCGAACGCGGGCATCGCGTCGCCGACCTTGGTCAGCGCATGCGCGGGCGCCTCGCCCTCGACGTGATGCGTCTCGATCTCCTCGTCCATGAGGCTTTCGATTTCGAACGCGTTCATGTTGCCGCTGACCATGAGGCGCAGATAGTCCGTCAGAAATTCGACGATATGGTGATCGTCGAGAATCTTGGGGTACTGGCTGAAGACCGGGCTCTTCGCCGGATCTTCGATATCCGCTTCGAGCGCGAGCGTGCCTTCCTTGCGCGCCTTCGCGAGCAGCACGTAGAGCAGGCCCATCAGCTCCATGTACATGCTCTTGTCGTACTTCGCGCCCTTGAAGAGCGTCGGCAGAACCTGAATGGTCGCCTTGATGGTCTTGACGTTGTTGCCGAGGATGAACGCGCCGACGCCCGCGCCCGCGATCATCAGAATCTCGACCGGCTGCATGAGCGCGCCAAGGTGCCCGCCTTCGAGCGCGTAACCGCCGAAAACGGACAGCAATGTCACGAGCGATCCAACGAAAATCAGCACAGTCGAGTCCTCACGTTTTGATGCGGTAAGACCGCCGTTAAGTGGTTTACGGCACTCGACTGAAAAACTTTGGGGGCAAATCCGCGTGGACGGCAAACGGTAAACCCCGTGTGGCAGCGGGCCGTGCCGGAAGTGCGGCGTCAGGCCGCGATGCCTGGAGCGCGCTCCGCCGCGCCGGACGATGCGATCGCCTTGCGGGTCTTGCCCGCGCGCGACGGCGGCTGGCACAGGCCGCAGACATAGCCCGCGCGCAGCTCGTACGCGTGCGCGACGAAGCGTCCGCCGCAGCGCGTGCAGGCGTTGGTCTGCAGCATCCCGGATTCGAAGTAGCGCACGAGTGTCCACGCGCGCGTGAGCGAGAGGACGGGTTCGTCGCCGTGCATCTCGAGATGTTCGAGGTACAGGCGGTAGCTCTTGACGATCGTCTGAATGGTCGACTTCACGCCGCCGTGCGTATCGACGAAGCGATAAATCGCGTGAAACAGCGACGAATGGATATTCGGCTGCCAGGTCATGAACCAGTCGGTCGAGAACGGCAGCATGCCCTTCGGCGGCGACGCGCCCTTCAGCTCCTTGTAGAGCTTGATGAGACGGTCACGCGAGAGGCTCGTTTCCGCTTCGAGCAACTGCAGCCGCGCGCCCAGTTCGATCAGCTCGATCGCCAGGGTGATTTCGCGGACTTCCGCGACCACGCTTTTTGTCGCCATCGGGTTGTCGCGTGGTTCAGCCGATCTGCTCGACGGGACCGTCGGCCAGCAGGATCGCCGCGTGGGCGTGCGCGAGCGCCGCGCTCTTGTCCTTGTCGGCGAGTGACGAGAGGAGCGTGTGATCGTCGAAACGAAAGCGGCACAGCAAATGGCTCGACGACGCCACTTTCACCGCCTGCGCAAGCGTCAGCGAGGTCAGCACCTGCGCGACCTGCGCGGAAAGCCCGAGGCGGTACATCGCCGAAACGCGGTCTTCCTGAAGGAGCCGCTGTGCGAGGAGCAAGTACGACAGATTCACCTCGCGGATTTCCGCGAGCGTACTCGTATTGCTGATCGTCATGTTTTTCCCCGAATCGATACTTGGCTGGTCAGGCCCGGCGGGTGAACGTTTGCTCGAATTCGCAAAGGACAGGCGAATGCGGCCCCGCGCGCGTTGTCTGGTCTCGATTCGATTGTCGCCGATGCCCGCGGCCGCGCCTGTCGGACAAACCTTCCGACGCAACGACGGAGTTTCGCGAAGATTCGTGTAGGAATATTTCTTACACGCCCACGCCCTTCGCTTGCCGATCGGCAGACATAAGTTATCGGCAATTATTCGTCTGACTTAATGCCGGCGTTTCGGCTTTTCGCTGTGGGCCGCGTCGGACCGTCAATTGCTGCAATGTTCGGCCCGCAGGACCGCAAATTGCTTGTAACAACCCCGCGGCGTGTTCCACGCTTCAAATCCGTCTACATCATCTTTTTTGGTGCAATTTCTGACTTCGTAACAGCACATGTTTCGCGCTGTAACAACGATAAGCGATTGAAAAATGACGTGAAATGCCGCTCTCGATCCCGATAATGGGCAGTAAGGGATAACCCGGTCGCGATGTTTTTCATCTCCGGGCCGATCTCGGGCGGCGTCTACACCACACGCGGCCCGCCCGAATGGCATGTGTTGAGCGCTCGACCGGAGCGTGACTGCAATGCCTCACCTACATGGAGAGTCACGTTATGCGAATCGCACAAATTGCACCGTTGCACGAAGCAGTTCCTCCGAAGTTTTACGGCGGCACTGAACGCGTCGTGTCTTATCTGACCGATGCGCTCGTCGAGCTCGGCCACGATGTAACCTTGTTCGCAAGCGGCGATTCGCAAACCAAGGCGACGCTCGACGCGGTGTGGCCGCGTGCGTTGCGTCTCGACCCGACCGTGCGCGATGCGCTCGCGCCGCACATGCTGCTGCTCGAAACCGTCCGCCAGCGCGCGCACGAGTTCGACGTGCTGCACTTCCACCTCGACTACATGCCGTTCCCGCTGTTCACGCAGATGGATACGCCGTTCGTGACGACGCTGCACGGCCGTCTCGATCTGCCGGAACTGCAGCCGATCTTCAACACGTTCACGAAGGCGAACGTCATTTCGATCTCGGACAATCAGCGTAGTCCGCTACCGCAGGCGAACTGGCTGAACACCGTTTATCACGGTCTGCCGAGCGAACTGCTGACGCCGCAGCCGCACAAGAAGCCGGAATATCTCGCGTTCCTGGGCCGCATTTGCCCGGAAAAGCGTGCCGATCTCGCCATCAAGATCGCGGCTCAAAGCGGTCTGCCGCTGAAGATCGCCGCCAAGGTGGACAAGGTCGACCAGGAATACTTCAAATCGACGATCGAGCCGCTGCTGTCGCAGGCGCATGTCGAGTTCATCGGCGAGATCAATGAGGCGCAGAAGCCAGAATTCCTGTCGGGCGCGAAGGCACTGCTTTTCCCGATCGACTGGAACGAGCCGTTCGGCCTGGTGATGATCGAGGCGATGGCCTGCGGCACGCCGGTGATCGCGTTCAATCGCGGCTCGGTGCCGGAAGTGATCGATCACGGCGTGACGGGCTTCATCTGCGAGGACGTGCAGGGCGCGGTCGGCGCGCTGCAACGACTCGATGAACTCTCGCGTACGGAAATTCGCGCGCAGTTCGAACGCCGCTTCAGCGCGCACACGATGGCGCAGAACTACGTCGAGAGCTACACCGCGATGCTCCAGGCCGCGAAGCGCCCGGTGCTGCGTCAGGTTGCGGTGGGGTAATCGTCATACCGCTCGCCTGATTTCAAGTCGCATCGAATACCGCCCGCTTGCCGGGCGGTATTTTTTTGCGCGCGCCGTTCGCGCGCTTCGCACTTTTTTGCGCACCCTATAAAGAACAATCCGAAGTTTCGTTTCGATGCCCGTGAATTGAGAGCTGATCCACCATTTTTGACAGTTCGCCAGAGACTCCGCGCTTAAACTCCGCTCCGCGAGCGCATCACGCGTTCTTGTTTTAAATCAATGGCTTTTCAATTTTTTCACGAAGGCAGGATCATGCATTTGTCGAAGCGTCTCGGCGCTGAAGTTTTCGGTACTTTCTGGCTCGTGCTGGGCGGCTGCGGAAGCGCCGTGCTCGCCGCGGCCTTTCCTCAACTCGGCATCGGATTCGCTGGCGTTGCGCTGGCGTTCGGTCTCACGGTGCTGACGATGGCCTATGCCATCGGACACGTTTCCGGTTGCCATCTGAATCCGGCTGTGAGCATCGGTCTCGCGACGGCTGGCCGCTTCCCGGTGCGCGATCTCGTGCCGTACATCGTCGCGCAGGTTATCGGCGCGACGCTCGGCGCATGGGTCATCTACCTGATCGCGACGGGCAACCCGAGCTTCGACTTCACATCGAGCGGGTTCGCTGCGAACGGCTTCGGCGAGCACTCGCCGGGTCATTTCTCGATGGTGGCGGCGCTGGTCTGCGAAGTCGCGATGACGTTTTTCTTCCTGTTCGTGATCCTGGGCGCCACCGACGACCGTGCGCCGAAAGGCTTCGCGCCGCTCGCAATCGGCCTGTGCCTGACGCTCATCCACCTGATCTCGATTCCGGTCACCAATACGTCGGTGAATCCGGCGCGCTCGTCGAGCCAGGCGTTCTTCGTCGGCGGCTGGGCGCTCGATCAACTGTGGATGTTCTGGATCGCGCCGATCGTCGGTGCGATTCTCGCGGGCCTGCTGTATCCGGCTCTGACGCGCCAGAAGTAAGCGTCGGCGGCAAATAAAAGACGGGCGCTACATGCGCCCGTTTTTGTTTTCACGCTACGCCGCGCATTCGAATGATTAAAAGCGCGCGACAAATGTAATGCCGAATTACGCAGCATGCTTATGAATTGTTGCGAACCCAATTTCCTGCACACAGAGCAAGACGCGGAAGGGCCGTCCGACAAGGCTTCCAACGATGTCACCCGCCCAGCTTCCCTTTCCACCGCCCTTACGCCGCCCTTGCACACCGTAACAAGTCCTCGAAGCATGTAAGACGGCGGACGCTTACATTGAACTCATGCGACACACGTCGCCTTAAAGGAGAAAGACAATGAAGCGCATCGTCACCCAAATGCTCGTCGCGACCGGCCTTGCAATCGGTGCTGTCGGAGCGGCTCAGGCTCACAGCGATCTGCACATCGGCGTATCGCTCGGCGCGCCGGCTTATGTGGCGCCGGCTCCGGTGTACGTGCGTCCTGCGGCGCCTGCGTATCGCGCGCCGTACTATCGCCATGAGGAACCGCGCTGGCACGGTGGCTACGGCCACGATTACGGCCGTTATAACCGCGCGGGCTGGAACCACGGCGGCTACGGCAACAACTGGGGCCATCGCGGATAAGCGATAAACGGGCTGCCGGCAAATCCGGCGGCCCGTCGCGCCCGACGCTCAGTCGGGCGTCTGTCCCGGCGACGCCAGTTCGTCGCGAATGCCGAACAGCTTGCGCAACTGATGCGCAACGCCCGCTTCGAAGTTGTTCCCGACGCGCGGCACGTCTGGCAGACGCTTGATGAGGTCCGGATTGGCGTTGTTCATCATGAACGGATGCCCGGCGGTTTCGAGCAGATCGATATCGTTCATGTTGTCGCCGAACGCGACGCACTGCGCGGTATCGACATCGAGCCGCTCCAGCACGAAACGCAACGCCCGCCCTTTCGATACGTCGGACGTCATCACTTCCAGACAATCCGGCAGCGAATACGTGACGTAAAGCGAGTCGCCGAATTCGCGCTCGAGATTCGCGGCGGTTTCCTTCAGATCCGCCGGCTCACCGATATACAGCACTTTCGCGATGTTCACGCCGTCATGCTCGCGCAAATCCATCACCTCGTACTTGAAGCCCGAATCCTGGTGGAATACCAGCAGCTCGGGCGCGTGGCGATCGATGAGCCAGGCGTCGTCGGCGAAGAGATTGACGATCACGCGGCCGTGCGCGCCCGCGAGTTCCGGCTGCACGAGACGGCGCACCGCGGCGGGATCGAGGTCGCGCGAATAGATGCGCTCGTCGCCGGGCGCATGCACGCGCGCGCCGTTCGACGTGATCAGATAGGCGTCGACGCCGAGCAGATCGCGAATTCCGGCGACGTCACGGTAATGCCGGCCCGTCGCGATGATGATGGGCACGCCGCGCTCCGCCAGCGTGCGCACGGTTTCGGCGGTGAAGAGGTCCAGCTGGTGGTCGCTGTTCAGAAGCGTACCGTCGAGATCAGTAGCGATGACCGAGTACATGACTGCCTTTGTGGTGCCGCAAAGCTCGTTATTTTATCGCGCCGGGCTGCCGGCAGCCCCGAATGCGCACGCCGCGCGCCGCGCCAGTTCGAGTGCGCCCGCTGCCGAATCCGCGCGCGGCGCCCGCACCCGCTCCCGCAACACGGCGGGCACGAACGGTTCGTAAGGCTCGGCAAGTCCGCCGCACAGCGCGACGGGCAGCGCGCCCGCCGTATCGAGCGCCGCGACCAGACGCTCGATTTCGAGCGCCGCGCGCTTGAGCAGCCGCGCCGCGACCGGATGATCGTGGAACTCGAACACGGTCGGCGCGAGCGTCGCGTATCCGGTCTGGTTCGCGGCGCAAAGCCACACGACGAGGCTGTCTCGATCCGTCGCGCCGGTGCGCGCGAGCAGCGCACGCGACCATCCGTCTTCGGTCGCGCGGCCGTCGAGTACGCGTTGAAGATGAACGACCGCGCGCAGGCCGAGCCATGCGCCGCTGGCTTCGTCGCCGCTCGGGAAGCCGTAACCGCCCGCGATGCGGCACACGCCCGCCTCGTCCAGCGACGCCGCGATGCTGCCCGTGCCGAGCGCGACGATCACGCCGGATGCGCCGCCATGCGCGCCGAGCACGGTCGTGTAGGCGTCGCTTTCCACGCGCAACCCGCACACGTCCGGCGCACACGCGTGAAAGGCCGCGAGCCAGTCCGCGTTGTTCACGCCCGCCAGTCCGCAGCCGAGCACGCAGTTGCGCCAGTCGAAGGGCAGCGCGGCTGCGTCGAACGCTTGCCGGCACGCATCGCCGATGGACTGCCACGCACGTTCGACGCCGAGCCCGAGTCCCGACGGTCCGCCATTCGCGCGTGCGAGCTCGGTGCCGTGCGCGTCCGCGAGGACGACGCGGGTGCCGCTTCCGCCGCCGTCGATGCCGAGCAGGAAGCCGTTGAATTCCGATGTCGAGAATGTAGTCATGGGCGCAAGCTTACCGGTGGCCACGGCGCGCGCCAATTGGCCGAATGGCAGAGGTGGCGCGTCGCGGACGTTCGGCTATGCTGACGCGATCCAAAAAAACGACGAGGACTCGCAATGGCAGACACCGACCACACCCGCTGCGCCTGGGCCACGACCGACGCGATGATCCAGTACCACGACGACGAATGGGGCGTGCCTTCGCGCGACGACCAGCATCTGTTCGAAATGCTGATTCTGGAAGGCGCGCAAGCCGGCCTCTCCTGGTCGACGATCCTCAACAAGCGCGAGGGTTATCGGACGCTTTTCGCGGGCTTCGACATCGACAGGGTGGTGCGCCTCACCGAGAAGGACATCGAGCGCATCGTGCTGGACGCGCGCGTCGTGCGTAACCGGGCGAAGATCGAGTCGGCGGTGCTCAATGCGCGCGCCGTGCAGCAGATCCAGCAGGAACACGGCTCGTTCGCGGACTTCGTCTGGTCTTTCGTCGATGGCAAAACCATCGATACACCGCGCGATGCCGCGAACCCCACGCCCGCATCAACGCCCGAATCCGACGCCTTGAGCAAGGCGCTCAAGAAGTACGGCTGCAAGTTCATCGGCACGACCATTTGCTACGCCTTCATGCAGGCCACCGGTTTGGTCAACGATCACGCCGTCGGTTGCATATCGCGAGGAAAACCTAAGACAAAAAGGCAGACCGCCGCCAAATCCACACGCTGAAGACATTCGTATGCGGGAAATTTTTGCTTTTTGGCAACACGTCTGAGTACAAAATACGTCTCCTGGCGTAAACACCTATAGAAGCCGATTTTTTTGCAGTGAAGCACGCGCAATGCCCCGAATTGCAAGGCTTTTTGCCGGGTTTTCCGCACTGCACGAACGTACGAGCCGTGTAAAAATGGCGTCCTCGCGTGCGCTGGCGCACCTTTTTACCGGACCGAACCGTTATAACTGACGGTGTACGGATCGTTCACTGAGTGTAGAAATCCGACGCGAGCCAGTCCGGGAAACCGCCGTGCTCGATGCAGTGTCCGAGCGGCGAAGCGTTCATTCAGGTTGCGCCACATTCGCAACGACGCCGCCGCTCCGGTAAGCAGGTGCAGCTTCTCGAAAACTCAAACGCACGGCCGCTGCGCAGGGGCGCAGGGGAGATGATCATGAAAAGCTTGAACTTCCTGACCCATCAGGAGATTTTCAACGGCGCGGTACAGCATCTTTTTGTGCAAGGGCAAGCGGCTTTGCTGCCGCAGGGCGGCGGCGCGTATCGCGGATACTGCGGCGGCTGTCCTGTCGGCAGCTTCATCAAGCCGCGCGACTACATCACCGCGATGGAAGGCGTGCCCATTCGCTTTATCGCGAAGCCGCCAGAGCAAGTGCCGGCGTACATGGATGTCGGCGTCGCGGCGCTCAGGCGCGCGCTGCTTCGTGCGCGCATCAACGTGTTCGATCCCAATACCGTCGAATTGCTCTCCTGTCTGCAGAACGTGCACGACGTCTTCGGCAAGTGGGAGTGGCGCGAGCGTCTGACGTCGATCGCGCGTCAGTTCGGGCTGTCCGCCGAACTTCTCAAAACGGCTGCGTGATATTGCAGGTGCTGTGATGTTGAGCCCCATTACGATGTTGAGCCCGAAGGAGATTTACGAGCGCGTCAGCGAGCACTTGCTGACGCAGCGCGCGGTGTCCGAAGACGACAACGGTTCGTGCCGGCTCCGCAGTCCGGAAGGTCGCAAGTGCGCGATCGGCTCGCTCGTGCGCGACGAGCTGTACGAGCCCGAGCTGGAAGGCGTCGGCATTTCGTACTATCGGCATGCGCGGGACGGACGGCTGTTGCGCGCGCTCTACGCATCGAACGTGAATGCCTACGATCCGAACATCATCGATCTGCTGATCGAGCTCGAGGAAGTGCACGATTACGCCGATATCGACGAGTGGCCGGAACTCCTCGCGGCGCTCGGAAAACGTCACGCTTTCGTGTGAGACCCGCAACAGCGTAGTTCGAAGCACAAACAAAACGGCGGTGCGCCCATACGGGGTCGCACCGCCGTTTTGCCATGCGGACGAGAATCCGAAAACTCTCGCCGGCCAGAGACGCTTAGTGCATCTTCTTCGGCAGCATCTGGCTGCGCAGGCGCTTGCGCAGACGCGCGACAGCGGCTGCCTTCTTGCGCTTGCGCTCGGTGGTCGGCTTTTCGTACGACTGGCGCTCGCGCAGTTCGGCGATGAGGCCATTGCGCTCGATGGTGCGGCGGAAACGCCGAATCGCGACATCGAACGGCTCGTTTTCTTTGAGGACGATAGTGGTCATGTAAATCCTGAGTTTGCTAAACGTATTTTCAAGCGCGCGACGATAGAGCTGCCGCGCCCCGGCACTCCGATCGTCCGCCGGACATGAAATGGCGCGGCGGACACGAGCAAAGCGGCCACGGAGGCCGGAAAAGAGATCGTTGGGATTCAGCCGCCAAAGCGGCATGCGCTTTCGAAGGAACCACACGAACGCGCGTTTCGGAGCCGTTCGCCGCTGCTTGTTGACGTTGTCATTCTCAGCGGCGAAGGCAGGAAATCGGGCACATTTCTCGATTCGGGCGCGATGTTACCAGAACACCGCACCACTGCCAACTCCCCCCGATCCATCCAACCCATTGATGCAACAGATTTATTTCTGCCACGCGCTGGCTTCGTCGAGGAGCTGGATGTCGTCGGTGGCGAGTTGCAGGCGCGTCGCGGCAGCGAGGCTTTCGAGTTGCCCGACCGACGTGGCGCTGGCGATCGGCGCCGTCACGCTCGGACGCGCGATCATCCATGCGAGCGCGACGGTCGCGGGCGTCGTGTCGTTGCGCTTCGCGACTTCGTCGAGCGCATCGAGAATCCTGAAGCCGCGCGCGTTCAGATATTTTTCGACACGCGAGCCGCGCGCCTTGTGCCGCGTGTCTTCCTTCGACCGGTACTTGCCCGACAGAAAACCGCTCGCGAGCCCGTAATACGGCACGACCGCGATCTTGTGCTGTTGCGCCACCGGCTCCAGACCGGTTTCGTAGCCTTCGCGATCGTAGAGGTTGTATTCCGGCTGAAGGATCTGATACGCCGGCAGGCCCGACTCCTTCGCGATCGCAAGCGCTGTATCGAGCCGCTCGCCCGTGTAGTTCGACGCGCCGATCACCCTCACCTTCCCCGCCTTGATGAGCTTCTGATACGCGTCGAGCGTCTGATCGAGCGGCGTGTTCTCGTCGTCGTAATGCGAGAAGTAGACGTCGATGTAATCGGTCTTGAGACGCCGCAGCGAATCGTCGACGGCCGCCGCGATGTTCGCCGCCGCAAGCCCCGCGCGCGTGCCGAGCTTGCCGACTTTTGTCGCGAGCACGACCCGATGCCGCTTGCCGCTTTCCTTGAACCACTTGCCGATGATCGTCTCCGATTCGCCGCCCTGATGCCCCTCGATCCAGGCGGAATAGACGTCCGCGGTGTCGATGAAATTCAGGCCGTGGTCGACGAACGCGTCGAGGATCGAGAACGACGTGCGCTCGTCGGCAGTCCAGCCGAATACGTTGCCGCCGAAGACGAGCGGCGCGATCTTCAGGTCCGATGTGCCGATGCTGCGTGTCTGCATGTGTGCTCCGAATGCGCGAAAAGAACGGACCGAAAAGCATACGCGCGAAACCGGCTCCTTGCTGGGCGAGCGTTCGCAGGCTTACGACCGCATTCATTACACAAATCGTTTGCGAAGGGCTTAAGTTTTTTTCGTGGGGCCCGATAACCACAAGTAGGCGGCCGGCTATCACCGAGCGCAGGACCGCCAGGCAACACTCGGTGCCAAAGCCAAAGCCAAAGCCAGACAAAGTCTCCCAGGAGAGCAAAAATGATCGGTATCAATAGCAATATCAATTCGCTGGTTGCCCAGCAGAACCTCAACGGCACGCAAAGCGCGCTGTCGTCGGCCATCACCCGCCTGTCGTCCGGCAAGCGCATCAACAGCGGCGCGGATGACGCAGCCGGCCTCGCGATCGCCACCCGCATGACGGCGCAGATCAACGGCCTGAACCAGGGCGTGTCGAACGCCAACGACGGCGTGTCGCTCGTTCAAACCGCAAACAGCGGTCTGTCGCAAATCGCCGACAACCTGCAGCGTATTCGTCAGCTGGCTGTTCAGGCTTCGAGCGGCTCGCTCTCGACGTCGGACCAGGCTGCACTGCAACAGGAAGTGACGCAGCGTATCAGCGAAATCAACCGTGTTTCGTCGCAAACGACGTTCAACGGCAAGAGCCTTCTCGATGGCTCGGCAGGCAGCCTGTCGTTCCAGGTTGGCGCGAACGTCGGCCAGAGCATTTCGGTTGATCTGTCGAGCGCGAACGTGTCGGCTACGGCACTCGGCACGCCGTCCAAGGGCACCACGCTGGGTACGATCGACGGCTTGTCGCTGGGCACCAACGGTGCGTACACCACCGGCGGCACGATCACTTCGGTGACCGTGAAGGCCGACGGCAGCGGCGGCTTCACCTACGAGGACAACGCCGGCAATGCGTTCACGGGCTCGAACTTGTTCAGCTCCACGACGGGCGGCAACTTCACGCTCAACGGCGCAGCATTCAGCGGCGGCTCGGCTCCGACCTCGGGTACCCAAGTCACGGAAGTGGCGACCCTGAAGACGGCCGCATCGGTTCCGAACATCAACAGCATCGACGTTTCGGCAAGCGGTGGCGCAGCATCCGCGATCTACTCGGTCGACAACGCTCTCGCGACGATCAACACGCTCCAGGCAAGCCTGGGCGCCACGCAGAACCGCTTCTCGTCGGTCGCGTCGGCTCAGTCGGCTCAGGCGACCAACCTGTCGTCGGCTCAGTCGCAGATCATGGACGCGAACTTCGCGCAAGAAACCGCGAACCTGAGCAAGGCGCAAGTGCTCGAGCAAGCCGGTATCTCGGTTCTGGCGCAAGCCAACTCGATGCCGCAGCAAGTGCTGAAGCTCCTCGGCTAAGCAACATCGCAGATGCAGTAAGCGGCGCGCGAATTACTTGAAACGCGCGCCGTTCATGACGAAACGTCGCAACACAGAAGCAACGAAGCAGCAAGTCAGCGCACCGGGAGCTCGTCTCCCGGTTCGCGTTTGCGGAAAACCCAGCGTTTTTCGCCCACATTCAGACAAACGCCACACGCAACGAACGGAGTACACATGACCACCGTAGCCACGACCTCCACATCGGGCACCACTGTCGATCCGAACAGCGCCGTACAACAGGCTGCGCAGTCGATCATCAGCGGTTCGACGAATTCGACGATGGACGTGAACTCGCTCGTTTCGGCGCTCGTCAATGCGAAGGTCGCCGGACAGACCGCCGCGCTCACCAACAAGCAGACAGCCGACAACACGCAGCTCACCGCGGTCGGTTCGCTCAAGTCTGTCCTCTCGCTGCTGCAAAGCTCGCTCTCGAAGCTGGCCGACGGCACGTCCATGTCGTCGTTCACCGCGACTTCGGACGGCAAGGGTCTCACGGCATCCACCACCACCGGCGCGGTAGCAGGAAGCTATGCGGTCAACGTGACGAACATCGCGTCGGCGCAGTCGCTGACGTCCGGCGTCTTCTCGACGACGGACAATCTCGGCTCCGGCACGATGACCATCAAGGTCGGCAACAAGCAAAGCACGATCACGCTCGACAGCAGCAACAACACGCTCTCGGGCATCGCTAACGCGATCAATTCGGCGTCCGACAATCCGGGCGTCACGGCAACCATCGTCAACGGCACGGACGGCGCGCACCTCGTGCTGCGCTCCTCG
Source organism: Caballeronia jiangsuensis (assembly GCF_046030135.1). Taxonomy (NCBI): domain Bacteria; kingdom Pseudomonadati; phylum Pseudomonadota; class Betaproteobacteria; order Burkholderiales; family Burkholderiaceae; genus Caballeronia; species Caballeronia jiangsuensis. Next base: position 123,986 of record NZ_JAQQDB010000015.1, on the reverse strand, counting down.
TCGACGGGACTCGCCAACGCCATCAACATCGGCGTCACGCCGGACGCCAGCTCCACCAATTCGCCGATCAACAAGCTCGCGGTCACCTCGTCGACCACGACGACCGATCCCGCCCCGAACGATCCGAACAGCACGATCACCGTGCCCGAGCACACGACCATCGACGGCACGAATGGCTGGAAGCAGACGACCTCGGGCGTGGACGCGCATCTGACGGTCGCGGGCACGGCGATCACGAGCGCGTCGAATTCGATCAAGGGCGCGATCACCGGCCTCAACATGTCGCTCACGTCGGACTCGGTTGGCACCACGCAGAATCTGACGATCGGTCAGGACATCAGCGGTCAGAAGACGACGATCGACGCATTCGTTACGGCGTACAACAACTTCATCACGACGGCGGCGTCGCTCACGTCGTACGACTCGACGGCCAGCTCGCAAGGCGCGCTGCTCGGCGACTCGATGATGAACGCGATCAAGAACACGATTTCGAGCACGATCAGCAAGGGCATCGGCAGTGGGACCAATCAGGTGAACCTCGCGTCCATCGGCATCACGTTGCAACCGGACGGCACGCTGAAAACCGATGAAGACGCGCTGACCGATGCCCTCACCAATAGCACCAGCACGGTAGCCCAGCTGTTCAATTCGAGCAACGGCGTCGCGGCGCAACTGAACACGAGCCTGACGAGTTATCTTGCGACGGGCGGCCTCATCGACACCCGCACGACGGCCCTGAACGCCGACCTGAAGAGCATCTCGGATCAGCAGACGCAGCTCACCTCGTACACGCAGCAGTTGACCACTCAATACAACACGCAGTTCACGGCGCTCAACACGCTGATGTCGCAGATGCAGACTCAGTCGAGCTACCTGACGCAGCTGTTCGGCGGCACCAACAGCGCGGGCGCAATGGCCACGAACGCGAAGTAAGCGCGAATACCGGAGTCGAACATGAACCAGTACGAATTGATCCAGCACGCCTGGACACTGACCGAGGCCATCGAAGCCGCTGTCGCCGCGGAGGACTGGGTGAAAGCGGCCGAACTCACGCAGGCGCGCACGCCGCTCGTCATGCAGATCGGAGCGGAGCAGTCCGCCGACGCGCTCGTCATCATCCGCAAGATTCAGGCGAGCATCGAGTCGATGATGTCGCAAGTGCAAGAGGCGAACGTGCTGCTCTCGACCGGCTATCGCCTCGCGATGGACAAGGCAAATGCCGCTGGCCGATATCACCAGGCGGCGCGGTTCTGAACGTCACTGGGCGCGGTGCGAGGTCGAATCGGGCACGGTGATCGCGCCCCGCTGCCAGTCACACTCGTCTCGTGAATTGGCTCGTGTTTGCCCTCCAGTTCGACGCTTTGTCCGCGCAAGACCCTCGCTAGAATTTTGCTACACAGGTTACCCGTTTTCGGGCGACCGCCAACTAGCGAAACGGTCGAGGGACGCAGATGTCGCAATACGAAGCAGCCGAAAAAATGCATCAGTATTACCGGGATGTCTTCACCCGGGAATTCTCCTTTCCGGCGATCGGCAACCTGCCGCGGGAACTCGTCCAGACGGCGCTGAATTCGTGCGATACCGCCGCGCTCGCCGAACATCTGATGCCCGTGCACTCCGGGCTGCCGGCAAACAAGGACGCAGCGCTCAAACTGATGCTGCTGCTGATCTCGCAAGCGAACCTGGCGTTCGACGCTTCCCGCGACGGACTGCAAACGCCATTGCAGCGTCCGCTCGTCGATGCCATCAAGACCGGTGTCGATCGCGTGCTGAGCCTCGATCCGACCGAGCAATATGTCGTGATCGCCGCTCAGTTGCTGTATCGGCTCGGCGAAATCGAAGCGATGATCGCGCTGCTGAACCAGGTGCCCATGCTGGTCGAGAAATCAGCGACGCTGCAAATGATGATGTCGATGGTCTCGACGATCGCCGGCGACTACGAAGCAGCGCTGCCGTTCCTCGAACGACTCTTTGCGGCAAACGTGCAGGCGCGCAATCCGACGGTTTCGCTGATGGGCATGGCTTGCGCCTACAAGCTGGGCGAGCGTCCGACCGATCCCGTCGATTTCTCGATTCTCACCGCGCCGGTCGCCGCGCACGCTCCGTTGCCTTCATTGAATTGGCTCATCCGGCCTGAGGCCGGTGTGCGAAGCCGCCCGACCGCTCTGATCGCGTGCGATGAAAATTACTTCTTCGCGCATGCGCTCGCGCTGATCGGTTCGTTGCGCGAAACCAATGCAGAAGAACTGTGCGTTCACCTGCATCTCTACGCCCCGAATCCGAGTGTTCGCGCTTATGTGACGCAACTGTACGAGCGCTTCCCGGAATTGACGATCACCGCGACGTTCGAGGAACCGACCTGGGTAAAGGAAGGAGCGAACGTCTATTTCGCGTCGCGCCGCTTCGTGGTCGCGTCGCAATTGCTCGAGATGCTTAACGCGCCAGTGATGGTCGTCGACGCCGATTGCCTGTTCCGCAAAAGCTGGCGGAAGTGGATTGCCGAGCACGATCTGCATGCCGATGTGATCACCACCGACCTGCCGTTTGCGCCGTTCTGGGAGAAAGTGCCCGGCGGCTTCGTCTATCTCGCCCCGACGGAAATCAGTCGCCGCTATATCAGTCTGGCTGCCGCTTTGATCCAGCACAATCTGGCTCAGCACAATCGACTGTGGTTTCTGGATCAGATCGGTCTCTCGGTTGCATTCGACGAAGTGCTGGCCAATGCACCCGCCGGGTCGTGGCAAGGCGGAAAGAAGCTGTTCGATATCAGCCATTCGGATGATGCGCTGACCTGGGTCGTGACGACGGTCAAGCACTCGAAAGGTCGCTATCACGACTACAAGCGTTCCGTGCTGGAGCGGCAAGGCTGGCTATCCTGGAACACGCCCGGCGATATTTTCCAGATCCTCAGCGAGCGCACCCAGAAGGTCGATTTCATTCAAGTTGGCGCAATGGATGGCAAGAGCTATGACCCGATTCATCCTTACGTGAAGCAATTTGGCTGGAAGGGCATCCTCATCGAACCGCTCCCCGACATGATGGTCCAACTCAAGGCGAACTACGCCGGGACCAACGGACTGATCTTCGAGAACGTGGCGATCGCGGAACAAGCTGGCAGTTTCCCCTTGTACCGGGTTACACAGGAGACCATCCGCAAACATAATCTGCCGCATTGGCTCGGCGGAATGTCGACCTTCAGCGACACGAAACTGAAGGATTTTGAGGACTACGTCGAAGTTCAGATGGTCGAGGGATTGCCGTTGCGCGCTGTCCTCGATCGCAACGCGGTGTCGCACATCGACGTTTTGCAGATCGATACGGAAGGGTTCGATTACCGGGTATTCCGGCAATTCGATTTCACGGCATATCGTCCGAAAGTCATCAATATCGAGGTCGTGAACCTGTCGCAGGAAGAACATGCCGCGCTCGCGAGCGATCTCGTCGATCAGGGATACATCTTCTTCTACTACGAGATGGATCTAATGGCCGTCGATCTGCGATTCTTCGATGCAGCCTTGCCTGAGAAATTGACGATCGCCGAAGCGGAAGCCCTGGCTTGAATCGTTGACGCGCGCCAGTAGCGGCGCCGGTCGATCGGGCGGAGCAGACGGGCGCGGATGTGAATCCGCGCCCGTTTTCCGTTTACTCGCAGCCCTTTCCTCCTTGCCCGACGGCAGCGCTGCAAAACCTGCTCGTCGCGGGATCGCCTACAATCAATGACCCCTCGACAAAGTCGGCTCACACGCCATGGGTTATCTGAATTTCTCCCTCGATCTGGAGTGAACAATGGAGCGCATCGCAATCTATGGTTGCGGAGGTTCCGGCCGGGAGCTTCTGCCTCTGGCAAGAACTCGCGCCAGCCTTTCCGACGTCCCGCCGGATATCGTCTTCGTGTCAGACACGGCATGCGAAATCGGCACGGAAAAGAACGGTGTAGCCGTGATCTCGTTCACTGACCTCATCTCGTCCCGGCATAGAGACCGTGAGGTAATCGTGTCGCTCGGCTCGTCACCGGCGCGCCGATCCATCGTGGAACGCTGTGAGCGCGAGGAGCTGGTATTCGGGACGCTGGCTGCATCGACATACGTCTGTCAGGATGACGTGCAGGTGGGTGAAGGCGCCGTGTTCTGCGACTTTTCCATGTGCAGATCGAATGTGAGGATCGGTCGCCACTTCCAGTGCAACACCTATAGCTACGTGGCGCACGACTGCATCGTCGGCGACTTCGTCACGTTCGCGCCACGGGTATCGTGTAACGGGCGCGTCGTCATCGAGGACGACGTCTATATCGGCACCGGAGCCGTTCTGAGGCAGGGCTCGCCCGACAAGCCGCTGCGCATCGGAAAAGGGGCGACCGTCGGCATGGGCGCCGTCGTCACGAAAGACGTTCCGCCGGGTGTCACGGTCGTCGGAAATCCGGCTCGCCCGCTCGTGCGAAAGAAGGCTTGAGCGGCGGCCGGCACGAATGGCGCCGAGCATGAAGACTCGCCTGGGTCGCCTCAATGACGAAAGCCGCGGCGACTTCCCGTCTCCCGCGGCCATTCGAAACTACATCGACAAGCTCGTGCAATCGCTCAACCGTCGATCGGACTTCCGGTTGCGTCGATATGCGCAGCGGGCAGTCCGTCACACCATCGTTGCCACATCGTTCTGAATGCACGAGAGACGCCTTCGGCAACCACATCCGGCTGGAACACGGCCGACTGACGGCAGCGATCGCGCAGGCCCAGCCTGATTTCGTTGAGCGTGGCAAGCTCGCCCACGGTCGATACGGCCAATCGAACAAAATCGTCCTGATCTCGCGCGACGAAGCGATCGAGCCCGACATGCGCCGTCCATGCGGTCGAGGCGCGGCTGACGAGCGAGTCGCCGACCATCGTCAATGTCGGCACGCCCATCCACAGCGCGTTGAGCGTGGTGGTCGAAGCCGAATACGGAAATGCATCGAGGCACATGTCGACCTGATGGTGCTGCTGCAAATACACGGAGACGCTCGATCGCTGCCGGAACGCAAGCCGATATTGCGATATGCCCGCGTCGGCGAACCATTTGGTCACCCTCGCTTCATCGGACTGGTCACCCTCTCTGCGCATTGCGCCGATGAGCATCCTGGAATTCGGCACCGCATGCATCACTTTCGCCCAAAGCGCAATCACGTCCGGGCGAAGCTTGTTGATGCGGTTGAAGCTGCCGAAGGTGACATATCCATTGTGGAGTGCCGGCAAGAGGTTGACTGGCGGGCTGTTCTCCGCGGGGATGAACGGTCCGATCGCAGGCAGATGCACGATCTTTTCGGTGAGTTGACCGGACACCAGTTCAAGCGGCGCGAAAAAGCGATCGGCGAGGTAATAGTCGACCGTCGACAGCCCTGTCGTTGCCGGATAACCAATCCAGCTGGCCTGAATCGGTGCGGGTTTGCGGACGAAGGACAGCAGCCGGTTGCGACCGGTATGGCCCGACAGATCGACGAGAATGTCGATGCCGTCGGTTTGAATCGTGCGCGCGAGCTGCTCGTCGGACATTCTCGAAACCTGACGCCAGTGCGAAGTACAGGCGCGGAACCGCTGGGTCGTCGCGTCCTCGACCGTGTGGTTGTAGTAGATATAGGTTTGAATGCTCGAGTCGTCGGCCATGCTCTTCAGCACGGGCAGCACGTAAGACGCCACCGCGTGAGTGAAAAGGTCGCCCGAGACGAAACCGACCCGCAGGATTCGGCCGGGGGATCGATCGATTTGACGCTTCAACTGGAGCTTCGGAATCGATGCCTCGTGGTGATGTGCGAAGTTCCGATGCTCCGCGAGCAAGGCGCCCTGATCGATGTCCGTTTGATGCACGAGGCAGAACAGCAGATTGCTGTGGGAAGCGGCGTCGCCGGGGTTGACCTCGACTGCACGGCGCAGATGTTCTGCCGCCTCGGACATCATGCCGGCCTCGAGCATCAGCATCCCGAGCGTCCCGTGGTTTCCCGATGAGGACGGCGCCAGTTCGATGGCCCGGCGGCACGAGGCCACGGCATCGTGGAACCTTCCCAGGCCACCCAGCGCAATGCCCATGATGCGGTAAGCTTCAGCACGGTCCGGAGCGCTTTCCAGAATGGTCCGGCACTCGCTTTCCGCGGCGCCGTGCTGCCCCAGAACCACGAGTGTATCGGCGAGCAACACCCGAGTCTGAATGTCGCCCGGTTCCAGTTCGATCGAACTTTTCAGCGGCGCGACGGACTCGCCATGCCGGCCATCGCGATTGAGCGCAACACCCAGGCAACGCCACGCACTTCCGTCCTGCGGATAGCGCTGGGTCATGGTGGACGCGGCTTTGGCAGCGTCCCCGAACTGGCCTTTGTTGAACAAAGCCGAAAAGTGATTGATCTCGCGCGTCGAAGGGCGGCGGATTCCTGTCGCGCCAACTTTCCTGACCTTGGTATCGACGACCGGCGCCGGAGTCGGCGCGGCGGCAGGCACGAAGCTCACTTCGACCGCACCCGTCATACGTCTGATCAGGTGGTCCGCCAGGGGTCCTTCGAGTCCGTGCTTCTGACCGATTTCGAAAGCGATCCAGGCCGCCGACACCTGCTTGTCCTCGATCAGCGCGTTGACGTAGGCGAACCAGTACTGACCGTTCTGCGGTATTGCCCCGATGCTCGCTTCGAAGTGAGGCAGCGCCCTGGACGGACTGCCGGTTTGCACGTACAGCGTCCCAAGATGAAAGTTCGCGTCCGGCTGACCGGGCATTGCCGCCAGAATGCCGAGATACAGACGCTCGGCCTCGCCGTGCTCGCCGTTTTGCTGATGCTGCAGCGCGGTTTTCAGGGCGACGACGATATCCTGTTCGGACGGAGATGCAAGGGCGACGGCTTCGGCGAGCGACAGATGGCTATTCATGATGTTCTGTGTTACTTGGAATACCGCAAGTGTGCGGTCTAGGCATCAACGTTCATCTCCGAAGATGACGTCAGAAGGGGGCGTTGTTCGACCTATGACCTAAGCGCGGTCATCGGTGTCGCGCGGCTCAGCAGCTCTCGATGACCTCGACGATCCTGTCGATATCTGCCTCGGACAGCCCCGGGTAAATAGGCAGGCACAGCACCTTGGACGAGGCATCCGCCGCGCAAGGCAAGTTGCTTCGATGCGCTGACGGCAGTCCCCGATACATCGGGAAATCGGAGATCAGCGGATAGAAGTAGCGACGGACGATGATTTCCTGTTCGCGAAACTTGTCGTAGAGCGCGTCGCGGCTCAGCGGAAAGTCGGCATCGACTTGAATCGGGAAATAGGAATAGTTGGCCACCGTTTCGCCGCTGTCGCCAAGGCATCGGATACCTCGAACCTGACTTAGCAGCCTGCGATACGTCGCGTCGATTTTCTTGCGCGACTCCAGCGCGGCGTCGATGTGCTGAAGCTGCAGCATGCCGAACGCGGCGTTCACCTCGCTCATCTTGCCGTTGATTCCCGGCGCCACGACCGTGACTTCATCCACGAAACCGAAGTTCTTCAGATGATCGATTCGCTGTTTCGTTTTCGCGTCGGGACAGATGATCGCGCCGCCCTCGAACGTGTTGAACACCTTCGTCGCATGAAAACTGAGTACGGAGAGGTCGCCGTGCTGCAGCACACTGCCCGATTCGGTGCGCACGCCAAAGGCGTGGGCCGCGTCGTAGATGACCTTCAGGTTGTAGTTGTCCGCGATTTTCTGAATCGCTTCGACGTCGCAGGGATGGCCGTAGCAATGCACGGGCATGATTGCGGTCGTCTGCGGCGTGATCGCTTCCTCAATCCTCTTCGGATCCAGATTCAACGTGTTCGGATCGATATCGACGAACACCGGCTTGATGCCGTTCCAGAGCAGAGAATGGGCCGTCGCGACGAACGAGTACGGCGTCGTGATGACTTCACCGGTAATGCGGTGCGCCTGCAGAGCAGTGACGAGAGCAAGCGTACCGTTGGCGAACAGCGAGAGATACTTCACGCCGAGATAGTCGCATAGCGCCTGCTCAAGCTGGCGGTGAAACGGTCCACCATTGGTCAGGATCTTGCTCGACCAGATTTCCTGCAAATAAGGCAGGAACTCCGCGAGCGGCGGCAGGTGCGGCTGGGTGACGTAAATGCGTTCGTCGGTCCGTGGAGGAACGGCGCGAAGTTGTACGCTGGCGGACATATGGGTTTCCTGTCGGACCGAAGATGAGTGTCCGTCAAATTATCCGTTCGACGACCGCGATCCAAAGCCCGGAGATGAGGCGGGAAACCGTGCTACTTCCGGCAATGGCCCCCCGGGGCCGGCTGCGCTCGATCCGCCAGATTAAACGCCACGCCCTAAAGTTTTTTCTTTTCACGCCGATAACACTTCCAAGAACAACAAGAACAACGCGCCGATGTCCGGCGCGCTGCTTCGCTCTTGATGCCCGCTTCGGCGGGCATTTCTTATTTCTCAGCGCCCGAGCGTCAACGCGAGATACGCCGCGTACAGCACGCCATTCCCGAGCAGCGCCCACAGCACGACGCCATTGTCTTTCGCGTTGAACCGCAACCACGCCGCCGCCGCGAGCGTGATCAGCACGCCGGTCAGCACCTCGATCCGCGGCTCCCACGGCGTCAACATGATGCCGATTCCCGGCAGCAGCGTCCCTTGAAACACCATCGCCCCGGTGATGTTGCCGAACGCGAGCGTGTCCTTCCCTCTGCGCGCCCACATGATGCTGTTCACCTTCTCGGGCAATTCCGTGGCGATCGGAATGATGATGAGCGACAGCAGCAGCGCCGAAATCCCCAGCGCATGCGACACGCCCTCGACGCCGTGAATGAATCCCTTCGCGCCGCCGACGAGCAACACGATGCCGACGAGAAACTGCAGCATGATCGTGCCGAGCGACGTCTTCAGACCGAGACGCGACGCGAACAGGGCCTCGGGCGCTTCCGTTCCATGCCCGCCTTCGACGAGCTTCGCCGAAGCCCTGAACGTCGAAATCACATAGACGACATAGACTCCAACCAGCCCGGCCGCAAACAGCGCACGCACCTCCCACGCATGATGCGGCACGAACATCGCGGCGCACGCGATCAGGAACGCGCACAGGAAGAAGTTGAGATCGCGTGTGAAGCCGCTGCGCTCCGGCGTGATCCGTCCACGCAAGCCGCGCGACTTGAGAATCGCGACCGTCATCAGGCAAGTGGAAAGGGTCGCGAGCATGAGCGGCGCACCGAGAATCGCGCCGACGCCGATCTCTTCATTGACCGCACGGCTCGATGTACCGCCGAGCAATGCGATGATAGGCACCGTCGTCTCAGGCAACGCCGTGCCGACCGCCGCGAATAGCGATCCGGTCACGCCCTCGGAAATGCCGAGCCGTTCGCCGAGATGTTCGAGCGCATTCGTGAAAAGCTCCGAGGCGACCAGAATGATCGCGAGCATCAACGCGAGTTCGAGGAAGAGCATCGTCATGCGGCACCTCGCATCGAAACATGCGACAGGCGCGCAAGCGTGCGCGAGAGACAGGGATGTTGTAGTTGTGGGGACACGATGATTCCACGGCCGGACGTCAAGCGAACCACGATGCGCCACGCGCCGTCCGACCAAGAACGACATAGCGCATCGATGGTCTCGCCAAACCGTTCTGGTCGAACGCGCCACGGCAGCAGAGCCGAGGATGTTGACGCGTTCTCCTTCGCTCACGAAGGAAGGCTACTCCCCAAAGACGGCGCAAGTTTAGCCTGCTGCGCCCGGTTTGGGCAAGCCGCGCATGTGCGGCAGAGAAATGTCATGAATATGCGTATGCCGATCGAATCGTTGTCGGCGCACGATGCATTCGCTAATCTAGCCGCGCCGGGCGCGTCGCTTGCTGCGTGCGCGCCATGCTCATCCACGAACAAAAATGAAGATCGGGAGATCTCATGCGCCTGAAATTTTTTGCCGCAGCCGCCGCAGTGGCATGCTTCGCCACGCCGATGCTTGCGCTGTCCAAGCCGCTTACCGTCTGCACCGAATCGAGCCCGGATGGCTTCGACGTCGTGCAATTCAATTCGCTCGTGACGACCAATGCGTCGGCGGATGTCATCTTCAATACGCTCGTCTCCTACGACGAAGCCACGAAGAAGGTCGCGCCCTCGCTCGCGGAAAAGTGGGACGTGAGCAGCGATGGCCTGACCTACACGTTCCATCTGCGTCCGAACGTTCAGTTTCAGACGACCGACTATTTCAAGCCCACGCGTCCACTCACCGCCGACGACGTCGTCTTCACGTTCGAGCGCATGCTGTCGGACAGCAATCCCTGGCACAAGGTCGCGGGCGCGAGCGGCTTTCCGCACGCGCAATCGATGGGTCTCGTGAAGCTCATCAAGGCCGTATCGAAAGTCGATGACCACACCGTGAAATTCGAGCTCAACGAGCCGAACGCGACCTTCGTGCCGATTCTCACGATGGGATTCGCCTCGATCTACTCGTCCGAGTACGCCGACAAGCTGCTGAAGGCGAACCAGCAAAACGATCTGAACAGCAAGCCCATCGGCACCGGGCCGTTCGTGCTGAAAAGCTATACGAAGGATTCCGTGATTCGCTACGACGTCAATCCGGCGTACTGGGGTCCGAAGCCGAAGATCGACCGCCTGATCTACGCGATCACGCCGGATGCGTCCGTGCGCGCGCAAAAAATCAAGGCGGGCGAATGCCAGATCACGCTGTCGCCGAAGCCGCAGGATGTGCTCGACGCGAAGAAGGACAAGTCGCTGAAAGTAAGCGAGGCGCCCGCGTTCATGACGGCGTTCGTCGCGCTCAATACGCAGAAGAAGCCGCTCGATAATCCGAAGGTGCGTCAGGCGATCAACATGGCTTTCGATCGCACGACGTACATGAAGACCGTGTTCGACAACACGGCCACGCCCGCGGTGAATCCGTATCCGCCGAATACGTGGAGCTACGACAAGAACGTCACGGCGTACAAGTATTCATCCGCCGATGCGAAGAAGCTGCTCGCCGACGCGGGCTTCCCGAACGGTTTCGATACGACGATCTGGGTGCGCCCGAATGGCAGCGTGCTGAACCCGAATCCGAAAGCCGGCGCCGAACTGCTGCAGGCGGACCTCGTGAAGATCGGCGTGAAGGCGCAGGTGAAAGTGATCGAGTGGGGCGAACTGATCAAGGAAGCGAAACAAGGTCAGCACGACATGCTGTTCATGGGCTGGGCCGGCGATAACGGCGACCCGGACAACTACATGTCACCGCTCTTCAGTTGCAACGCGGTGAAGTCGGGCATCAACTTCGCGCGCTACTGCGACAGCCAGCTCGACAAACTCATCGCCGACGGCAAATCGACAGCCGATGTCGCGCAGCGCACGAAGGCGTATGTCGATGCGCAGAAGATCATCCACGATCAGGCGCTGTGGATTCCGCTCGTCTATCCGACGGCCGCCGCGCTCACGCGTGCGAATGTCAGCGGCTATAACGTGAGTCCGTTCGGGCGCGTGAACTTCGGCGGCGTTTCGGTGCAGTAAATATTGTCAGGCCGGCGTGAAGCGGATCACGCCATCGTCGCCGGTCTGACGCTTCAACGTTCCATCGAGCCAGAGCAGGTTCAGATGCGCGAGCGCTTCGCCGAGCGCGAATGTCATCTGATGAATGTCGAGCTTGCGCCTGAACATGATCGGCACGATATCGGCGGCGCTGCAGGGTTTCGCGGCGCACGCCTCGCGCACTTCCGCCAGCCGCGCGCGATGATGCTCGCGCAATTGCCCGATGCGCGTCTGCACGCCGCGAAACGGCTTGCCGTGCGACGGCAGCGCGAGCGTATCGGCGGGCATCGTTTCATAACGGCCGAGCGATTCCAGATACAGCGCGAGCGGATTGCCTTCCGGCTCGACCGCGAACACGGACACGTTCGTCGAGATGCGCGGCAACACCATGTCGCCGGAAATGAGCAGCTTGTCGGCCGCGCAGAAGAGCGCACTGTGCTCCGGCGAATGGCCGTAGCCCGACACCACTTCCAAGTTGCGCGTGCCGATACGAATGACATCGCCGTTGCGGATGCGCCGGTATTCCGCGGGAATCGACGGCACGAGCGTCGGGTAATAGCTGTCGCGCTTGCGCAAGGCATCGAGCGAGGCTTCGTCGGTCAGACCGTGTGCCGCGAAATGCGCCGCAGCGCGCTCGCCGCCTGCGTTGGAACCGTCGCCCGCGGCCATCACGCGGCCCATCGCGTATTCGCCCAGCGAGATCCACAGGCGCACGTTCCAGCGTTTTTTGTCGCCACCGTTGCAGATCCAGTCGGCGAGGCCCAGATGGTCCGGATGGCAATGCGTGACGATCACGCGCAGCACCGGCAGACCATCCAGCACGGAGTCGAACACGCGCTCCCAGCTGGCGCGGATCGTGTCGCTCGAAATGCCGCAATCGACGACGGTCCAGCCCTTCACGCCGTCGATTTCGTCGCGCAGCAGCCAGAGATTGATGTGATCGAGCGCGAACGGCAACGGCATGCGCAACCAGAACACGCCCGGCGCCACTTCCTTGACGCCGCCCGATTCGGGCAGTGCGTCGGCGAAAACATAATCGAGCTGGTGTTCGAGGGCGTTCATTCGGTCCGTGCCTCCGGGTTTGCGCCGCGTTGCAATTTGGCGAAGTTGACGATAACGTAAACATCCATTCTAACGTTGCGCGCGCATTTGCGCTGCCGGCCCGCGATGACTCAGCCGACGCACTACACCATCACCGAACTGGCGCGTGAATTCGACATCACGCCGCGCGCGATCCGCTTCTACGAGGATCAAGGCCTGCTCGCGCCGAAGCGCGAAGGCTCGAACGGCCTGCGGCGCGTGTATTCGCCGCGCGACCGCACGCGCCTCAAGCTCACGCTGCGCGGCAAGCGGCTCGGCTTCACGCTGTCGGAAATTCGCACGCTGCTCGATCTCTACGACTCGCCCACCGGCTCGACCACGCAACTGCAAGCCTTCGTCGATACGATCGCGGCGCATCGCGAGGTGCTCGAACGTCAGCTCGAAGACCTGAACACGACGCTCACCGAACTCGCCGCATACGAGGAACAAGGCCGCGCGCTGATCGCAGCGGGAACGGAAAAGCGCGCACGCAAGCCCAAAGCGGCATGACGTGACCGCCACACGCGAAGCGAAGGGTCGACATGAATCATTTCCCCAAGCTGCTCTCGTCGCAAATCGGCTTCGATGTCGCGCAGACGATACTCGAAGGGTTCGAGCATCATTACCGCGTATTCCGCGAGGCCGCGATCGACGCGAAGGGTCTCTTCGAGCGCGGCGAATGGCTCGCGTTGCAGCAACTGGCGCGAAACCGCATCGCGTCGTATGACGATCGCGTCGCGGAGTGCGTGACGTCGCTCGAAGACGAATACGACGCCGAGAACATCGACGACGACGTGTGGCAGCAGATCAAGCTGCATTACATCGGCTTGCTGACGACGCACCGGCAGCCCGAATGCGCGGAGACGTTCTTCAATTCGGTTTGCTGCAAGATTCTGCATCGCTCGTACTTCAACAACGATTTCATTTTCGTGCGACCGGCGATCTCGACCGAATATATCGAGAACGACGAACCCGCCGCGAAGCCCACGTATCGCGCGTATTACCCGCAGAAGGACGGCCTCGCCGCGACGCTCGAACGCATCGTCACGAACTTTCAGCTGGAGCCGCCGTTCGAGGACTTGCCGCGCGACGTGCAGTGCGTGATGGACGCGATGCGCGACGCCTTCGGCGATCTCACGCCCGCGCCGAATTTTCAGATTCATGTGCTGTCGTCGCTGTTCTTCCGGAACAAGGCGGCGTATATCGTCGGGCGCGTCATCAACGGCGATGCGCTGCTGCCCTTCGCCATCGCGGTCCGGCACACGTCGCCCGGCCTGCTCGCGCTCGATACCGTGTTGCTCTCGCGCGAGCAGGTGCTCATCATCTTCAGCTTCTCGCACTCGTATTTTCTCGTCGACATGGAGGTGCCGTCGGCGTTCGTGCAGTTCCTGAGCACGATCATGCCGCGCAAACCGAAGGCCGAAATCTATACGTCGGTCGGCTTGCAGAAGCAGGGCAAGAACGATTTCTATCGCGACTTGCTGCATCACCTGTCGCATTCGAGCGATAAGTTCATCGTCGCGCCCGGCATCAAGGGGCTCGTGATGATCGTCTTCACGCTGCCGTCTTTTCCTTACGTGTTCAAGCTCATCAAGGACGCGTTTCCGCCGCCGAAGGAAACCACGCGCCAGAAGATTCAGGACAAGTATCAGCTCGTGAAGCGTCACGATCGCCTGGGCCGCATGGCCGATACGCTCGAATATTCGAGCGTCGCGCTGCCCGTCGCGCGCCTCGACGATGCGCTCATCCGCGAACTGGAGAAAGAAGCGCCGTCGATGATCGAGTACGAAGGCGACAATCTCGTCATCAGACACGTGTATATCGAGCGCCGCATGGTGCCGCTGAATCTCTTCCTGAAAGACGGAAGCGATGACGAAATCGATCACGGCATCAAGGAATACGGCGATGCGATCAAGCAGCTGATCCAGGCCAACATCTTCCCCGGCGATATGCTGTACAAGAATTTCGGCGTGACGCGGCACGGTCGCGTGGTGTTCTACGATTACGATGAAATCGAGTATCTGACCGATTGCAACGTGCGCCGCGTGCCGCCGCCGCGCAACGAGGAAGACGAGTTGTCGGGCGAGCCGTGGTATACCGTCGGGCCGCACGATATCTTTCCCGAAACGTACGGCACATTTCTGCTCGGCGATCCGCGCGTGCGCGAGGCTTTCATGCGCCATCACGCGGATTTTTTCGATCCCGCGCTCTGGCAGCGCTACAAGGAACAACTGCAGCGCGGCGAGCTCGCCGATTTCTTTCCCTATGACCGGGACGTCCGATTCAGCATCCGGTATCCGGAGCGCTTCGAGAAGTCCGGTCGACAGGACGCGCGCGCCGCCTGACGCGCGCCGTCCCGCTTTGACTATCGAATATGAACCACACTCCCGACAACAACGAATCCTCGACTCCGCTGGCCCACCTGTTCGCGAACAATCAGGAATGGGTTCAGCGCAAGCTCGCCGAGGACGCCGATTTCTTCAAGCGTCTCGCGCATCAGCAGACGCCCGAGTATCTGTGGATCGGCTGCGCGGACTCGCGCGTGCCCGCCAACGAAATCATCGGCCTGCCGCCGGGCGAAGTGTTCGTGCACAGAAACATCGCGAACGTGGTCGTGCACTCGGACCTCAACTGTCTGTCGGTCATCCAGTTCGCCGTCGATCTGCTGAAGGTGAAGCACATCATGGTTGTCGGCCATTACGGCTGCTCGGGCGTGGGCGCGGCGCTCGTCGGGCGGCGCGTCGGTCTCGCGGACAACTGGCTGCGCCATGTCGAAGACGTGCGCGAGAAGCACGCCGCGCTGCTCGACGAATGGCCGATGGGCGATGCGCGGCATCGTCGTCTCGTCGAGCTGAACACGATCGAGCAGACCATCAACGTGTGCCGCACGACCGTCGTCAACGATGCATGGGCGCGCGGGCAGGAACTCACCGTGCATGGCTGGACCTACGGCGTGCACGATGGCCGCTTGCGCAACATGGGCATGATGATCAGCGCATCGGACGAAATCGATCCGGTGTATCGCGCCGGCATTGCAGAAATGAGCCGCGGCGGCGCGCATTCCACGGAGAACGATGTACTCGCGTCCGATGCGGCGCGTCTGGGCGATATTCCCGCCGTTATTCAAGGCGTCATCAAGGAGTTGAAACATGAGTGAGACACAAAACGATCCCGTCGTCATCGTCTCGGCGGCGCGCACGCCGATGGCCGCGTTTCAGGGCGACTTCGCTTCGCTGACCGCGCCGCAACTCGGCGCCGCGGCAGTCAGGGCCGCAGTCGAGCGCGCGGGCGTGAAACCCGAGCAGATCGACGAAGCGATCATGGGTTGCGTGCTGCCTGCCGGACAAGGCCAGGCGCCCGCGCGTCAGGCTGCGCTCGGCGGCGGGCTGCCGCTGTCGACCGGCTGCACGACGATCAACAAGATGTGCGGCTCCGGCATGCGCGCCGCGATGTTCGCGCATGACATGCTGCTGGCCGGATCGGTCGACGTGATCGTCGCGGGCGGCATGGAAAGCATGACGAACGCGCCGTATCTCTTGCCGAAGGCGCGCGGCGGCATGCGCATGGGCCACGGTCAGGTGCTGGATCACATGTTCCTCGACGGCCTCGAAGACGCTTACGAAAAGGGCCGCCTGATGGGCACGTTCGCGGAGCAATGCGCATCGTCGTATGCGTTCTCGCGCGAGTCGCAGGATGCGTTCGCGGTCGAATCGCTGCGGCGCGCGAAACGGGCGAACGAAGACGGCTCGTTCAAGTGGGAGATCGCGGCGGTCACCGTGCAGGGCAGGAAGGGCGATACCGTGATCGACCGCGATGAGCAGCCGTTCAAGGCCAACATCGAGAAGATTCCATCGCTCAAGCCCGCGTTCGCCAAGGACGGCACGGTGACGGCCGCCAATTCGTCATCGATTTCGGACGGCGCGGCGGCGCTCGTGATGATGCGCGAGTCGACGGCCAAGCGGCTCGGCGTGAAGCCGATTGCGCGCGTCGTCGGGCACAGCACGTTCGCGCAGGAGCCTGCGTTGTTCACGACTGCGCCCGTCGGTGCGATCAGGAAGCTCTTCGAGAAGAACGGCTGGCGCGCGAGCGATGTCGATCTGTATGAGATCAACGAAGCATTCGCCGTCGTGACGATGGCCGCGATGCGCGAACACGATCTGCCTCACGACAAGGTCAATGTGAATGGCGGCGCATGTGCGCTCGGGCATCCGATCGGCGCTTCGGGTGCGCGCATTCTGGTGACCTTGCTCGGCGCGTTGAAGACGCGCGGTTTGAAGCGCGGCGTCGCGAGTTTGTGTATCGGCGGCGGCGAAGCGACGGCGATGGGGGTGGAACTGGTTTGAGTCGTGCGGGCCGGTCCGGGTGCTACGCGCCGGGGCCGGCGTGATGGCTAGTCGAAGGGATTCAGCATTTTCACTCCGATTGTCTCGAAGTCCCTGACATTGCGCGTGACTACCGTCAAACCGTGAGCCAGGGCCGTTGCTGCAATGAGCCTGTCTACGGCAGGCTCGGGATGCCGAGCGCGGAGACGTCCCCACACCTCCGCGATCGCCCTGTTGACCGGCACGATCTTCTTGTCATATGCGTGAAGAACGCCTTTCAGCCACGCTTCCACATTTTCAGCCTGCCGCATGTCGCCCTTGTAGCGAAGCGAATCGACGCCACGTCGAAGCTCGCCGACGGTGACGACAGAAAGAAGGATTCTCTGATTTCTCCGTTCAGCGCCTTCAAAAAACGCGCGAACACCTTCGTTCGCGCGCTCTTCTCTCCTGGTTTCGCTGATGACGTTGGTATCAGCCAGAAACATCGGAATCTCCGTTGCTGGCGTGACGATCGAAAATGGAGTCGTCGCAGTCGATCTTCGGAAAACTCAGGAGGGCTCTGATGAAGCCTGCGTTATCGTCATCGTCCGGCTCGCCCATCTGCCTTCGCACCTCCGCCTCGATCTTCATGCGTCGGGCGGTATACGCCTGTATCTCCCGAAGCTCTTCCTCGTCGATATTCGACGGTAAAGTTCCCTGAATGATTTTGAACATGGTCTGCTCCTCGTCTGAGCGTTGCGAGTAGCGTGACTCTACTCCGATTTAATAAGCATCCCTAGTCATCCAAACGATATAGGAATTTACTGCAACGACCCCTTCACCGCCCCGCCAACGACATCGCCACTGCGCGCTTGAACGGCGTCAATCTTTCGCCGATGCGCAACATCGCATCACGCGCGATCCGCGCGGGCAACGAGTCGCGCGTATAGACCTCGGTGATCAATCGCGTGATCAGATAAAGCGGCCGCGTGTCCCGCCGATGCTTTTGCTCGTATCGCGCAAGCAGCGCATCGCCGGCGATATCGCGCCCCGCCGCACGCGCATCGCAAATGGCCCGCGAAAACAACTCGATCCCGGCCAGCCCGAAATTGAACCCGTGCGCCGTGACCGGATGCATGCCGACCGCCGCATCGCCGACCGTCACGAAACGCTTCGCCACGAATCGCTTCGGATACACCGACACCAGCGGATAAACATGCCGCGTCGTGCGCAAGGTCATCGACCCGAGCCTGCGCTCGAAGCGACGTTCGATCTCTCGATTGAACGCATCGGTATCCAGCGCGCTCAATCGCCCGGTGTCACGCGCGTCGAGCGTCACCACGACCGACGACCGATGCGCGCTCGTCTGCGGATCGGGATTCATCGGCAGCAGCGCGAGCGTCTGCCGATGACCGAACCATTCCCACGCCGCGTGATCGTGCGGCGCGTCGTGCGTCATGCAGCAGACCAGCATCGACTTGCCGAAGTCGTGCATGTCGGCGGCGATGCCCGCCATGCGCCGCGTGGCCGAGAAGCGGCTGTCCGCCGCGACGACGAGTTGCGCCGCGATCGTCTCGCCGCTTTCGAGCCGCACGCGCGCACCGCAGGCATCGGTATCGATATCGATCACGCGCCCGGACGCGAAGATGCGGATGTCCGCGCCCGACGCCCGGCGATGCTCGAACGCGTCGAACGCCGCGCGCCGGATCAGATGATTCGACACGAGCCAGCCCAACTCGGCATGTCCGGACAGCGCGTGACCGATCTTCATCGAGAACGGCGACGACCCGTTGAAGATGCGCGCATCCGCGAGCTGCGATTTCGCGTGCGCATCGATGCGCTCCCACACGCCGAGCGTCCTCAGAAACGCGACGGACTGCTGCGTCAGCGCGATCTCGCGTCCGTCGAACGCGGGCTCGCGCAGCGCGTCGTGGCTCTGCTGCTCGACGAGCACGATCGACACACCCGCCCCGCTCAACGCATTCGCCAGACACAAACCCGCCGGCCCCGCGCCGACGATCACGATATCGGTATGCACCATCTTTCCGGTCTTACTTTCCTGAAAGCGCACAACGATAGCCGAACGGCTGACGAACGAGCAGCGACAGCGGGTCGCGCGCTATAGTCGCAAGGTCGTCCACACAAGGAACATGTCGGTCATGAAAACGGTATTGATCGTCGGCGCGTCGCGCGGCCTCGGCCACGAATTCGCGCGCGAATATTGTCGCGATGGCTGGCGCGTGCTCGCCACGGCCCGCGACAAATCCTCGCTCTCCGCGCTCGACGCGATGGGCGCGCAAACCTTTCCGCTCGACGTCACGCAACCCGAGCAGATCGCTGCGCTCGAGTGGCAACTGGACGAGGAAAAGCTGGATGTGGCGATCGTCGTGTCGGGCGTGTACGGTCCGCGCACGGAAGGCGTCGAAACCATCGGCGCAGACGATTTCGATCAGGTGATGCACACCAACGTGCGCGGCCCGATGCAACTGATTCCCGTGCTGCTGCCGCTCACCGATGCCGCGAACGGCGTGTTCGCGGTCGTGTCGAGCAAGATGGGCAGCATCGGCGAGACGAGCGGCACGACCGGCTGGCTGTATCGCGCAAGCAAGGCCGCGCTCAATTCCGCGTTGAAGGTGGCGTCGCTGGAATCGCGTCATTCGGCGTGCATCGCGCTGCATCCGGGCTGGGTGCGCACGGAGATGGGCGGACCGTCGGCGGCGATCGACGTCGCGCACAGCGTGTCGGGCATGCGCGCGGTGATCGCCGAAGCGGGCGCGATGCGCGACGCGTTCAACGGAACCTTCGTGCAGTACGACGGCACGAAGCTCGAATGGTGAAACCGGAGGGAATGTGACTTATCAGGTACACGGCGTTTCCGCATCGGGCAACTGCTACAAGGTTCGCCTCGTCCTCGAACAACTCGGCCTGCCTTACGTGTGGCATGAAGTCGACATGATGCATGGCGCGACCCGCACCGACGAGTTCAAGCGGCTCAATCCGAACGGCAAGGTGCCGGTGCTCGTCATCGACGAAAACACCACGCTCTCCGAATCCGGCGCGATCCTCTGCTATCTCGCCGATGGCACGCCGCTGATGCCGACCGATCGCCTCGAACGCGCGCAAGCGCTGCAATGGATGTTCTTCGAGCAGTACAGCCACGAGCCGTTTGTCGCCGTGGCGCGCTTCATCCTGCAGTTTCAGAAGAATCTCGGCGATGCTCGCCTTCCCGAGAAAATCGCCGGTTCCTATCGCGCGCTCGACGTGATGGAGCAGCATCTCGCCACGCGCGCGTATTTCGCTGGCGAGCGCTACAGCGTCGCAGATATCGCGCTTTATGCCTACACGCACGTCGCCGATGAAGCGAACGTGGACCTGTCGCGCTATCCGGCGATCCGCGCGTGGCTCGAACGTGTGCGCAGCCAGCCGCGGCACGTCGAGATGCCGGGCGTCGATCAATGAAGCCGGTGGATTGTCCCTGCGGCGGCGCCGCGCCCGATCAGCGTCCGAATGGACGCGCGCCGCGCTACGAAGCGTGTTGCGGGCGTTTCATCGACAGCGGCGAAAAGCCCGCCAACGCGATGGAACTGATGCGTTCGCGCTACACCGCGTACGTGCTCGGCGACACGGCCTATCTTCGTGCGACATGGGCCGAATTCACCTGCCCGCCCGATCTCGACGCATCCGACAGCGGCACGCGCTGGCTCGGCCTGCAGATCAAACGTCACACGCCGATCGACGCCGATCACGAAGAAGTGGAGTTCGTCGCGCGCTACAAGGTGGACGGGCGCGCGCACCGGCTGCACGAAGCCAGCCGCTTCACGCGCAACAGCGACGGAAACTGGATTTACGTCGATGGTCAGATAAAAGAAAAGTAAATATGTCTTTAAGAAATATGAGGTAACGCACGGTATTAATTTCCTAAGAATTTCCTTTCAGATTAAACAGTTACGGGGTAGCACTTATTGTGCAGTGCAATTTTGAACGGTTAATCTCTGTTCACGTCAGGGCGCAGTCATCTCCGTGCCCGGGCACTCGCAGCGAAGCCTCGTTTTGAAGCCAATTGTCATGCCTGTTCCTGGCATGACTCCCGGAACCCGCAGTCGATACTGCTCATCACGAGCAGCGCGGTAGGTTTGTGACTTCAAAAAGCGTTGGGCACGCCGTATCAACGTTTATCGGAAGCGCAGTCGGAGTTCACGGATGGCGATCAGAACCTGGTTGGTCGGATGCAGCATGGTGTGCGCGCTCGCGACGTCACTCGTCACGTCCGCCGTGCGCGCCGAACCGATCGGCGGCGTCCGTCAATCCGAAGGTCTCCAGGCGCCCGCATTCGGCCAGCCGCTTTCCCGCATTCCCGATTCACTCGACGCCGGACTGCCCGCCGTCTCGAATGGTCTGAACGAAGCCGTCATCGAAATTCCCGAAGCCGACATCGCGCTCGAAACGACCGTGTTCAAGCCGGACGGCGCCGGCCCGTTCCCGATGATCGTCTTCAATCACGGCAAGCTGCCCGGCGATTCGCACGCGCAACCCCGCAATCGTCCGGTCGCGCTCGCGCGTGAATTCGTGCGCCATGGCTATGTCGTCGTCGTGCCGAATCGCCGCGGCTTCGCGGGCTCGGGCGGCGAATACGCCGGCCACGGCTGCGACGTCGAGGCGAACGGCTTCGCACAGGCGCAGGACGTCGCGGCGACCGTCGCGTACATGAGCGAGCAGTCGTATATCGACAAGACGCGTATCGTCGTCGCGGGCACGTCGCATGGCGGCCTGACGACCATCGCCTACGGCGCGCGCGATGCCGTCGCGGCGCCCGGCGTGCGCGGCCTCATCAATTTCTCGGGCGGCCTGCGCCAGGACGAATGCACGGGCTGGCAGAAGAATCTCGTCAGCGCGTTCGGCGAGTACGGCCAGAACGTGCGCCTGCCGTCGCTGTGGCTTTACGGCGACAACGATTCGGTCTGGCAAGGCGACCTTTCCGTGCAGATGTACACCGCCTTCACGTCGCACGGCGCGCGCGCGAACATGGTCGATTTCGGCACCTACAAGAACGACGCGCATCGTCTCGTCGGCGATCGCGACGGCGTGCAGATCTGGTGGCCGCGCGTGAAGGCGTTCCTCGCGCAGATCGGCATGCCCACCGCCGTGCAGTATCAGGTTTCCGAGCCGGACATGCCGAAGGCGACCAACTTCGCGGATCTCGATTCGGTTCAGGCCGTGCCGTACGTCGATGAAACCGGCCGCGCCGGATATCGCAACTTCCTCTCGCAGTATTCGAGCCGCGCGTTCGCCGTGTCGGATTCCGGCGCGTGGTCGTGGGCCGAAGGCGGCGACGATCCGATGGCCGTCGCCATCGCGAGCTGCCAGAAGCAGAGCGCCGATCCGTGCAGACTCTATGCGGTGAACAATCGCGTCGTCTGGAACGATCAGACGGCCGAAACGCAGACTGCATCGCGCTGAACCCGCCCTTCCCGCTTTGTTCGAACGCCGGCCTTCGCGCCGGCGTTCGCTTTTGTCGAACCCGCATCTTCCGCGCCAAAACGTCGACAACGCTTCGAAATGAACGAAGTTGCGCGCGATAGCGCGTTTTCGCATTTCCGTTGGGCGCGCGCGCATGGCCAAAAAACCTTCCGATTACGGAAGGTTGGCTATCTTTTAGCGATAATTGAATCGCGCAGTTTCCCCAGCAACGCAAGCGTCCAGGCGCTTGCCCGACGTATCCGGTCCGCACCGCGCGCGCGGGCCTGGGAGCCGTTTTTGAACACAGAAGCCAATCAGGACTGGGTTGCCCGCTCGCTTTCCGCCGTGTGGCATCCGTGCACCCAGATGAAACATCACGAGCGCGTGCCGCTCGTGCCGATCGCGCGCGGCAAGGGCGCGTGGCTCTACGATCCGCAGGGCAACCGCTATCTCGATGCAATCAGCTCGTGGTGGGTGAATCTCTTCGGTCACGCGAACGACGACATCAACCAGGCGCTGAAGGATCAGCTCGACACGCTCGAACATGCGATGCTCGCGGGCTGCACGCACGCGCCCGCCGTGGAACTGGCCGAGCGTCTTTCCGCGCTCACCGGCCGCACGCTCGGACATGCGTTCTTCGCGTCCGACGGCGCGTCGGCGGTCGAGATCGCGCTGAAGATGAGCTTCCACTACTGGCGCAATCGGGACAAAAGCGAGAAGCGCGAGTTCGCGTGCCTCGCGAACAGCTATCACGGCGAAACGATCGGCGCGCTCGGCGTCACCGACGTCGCCATTTTCAAGGACGCATACGATCCGCTGATTCGTCATGCGCATGTGGTCGCGTCGCCGGCGGCGGTCGGCGTCGACGAAGCCATCGCTGCGATGCGCGCGCTTTTCGCGCAACGTGCGTCGACACTCGCGGCGGTCATCGTCGAGCCGCTCGTGCAATGCGCGGCCGGCATGGCGATGTACGACGCGTCGTATCTCGCGCAATTGCGCGCGTTGTGCGACGAATTCGGCGTGCATCTGATCGCCGATGAAATCGCGGTCGGCTGCGGGCGCACCGGCACTTTTTTCGCGTGCGAGCAGGCGGCCATCTGGCCGGATTTCATCTGCCTGTCGAAGGGCATCAGCGGCGGCTACCTGCCGCTTTCGATCGTCCTCACGCGCGACGACATCTACGCCGCCTTCTACGACGACGACATCACCCGCGCCTTTCTGCATTCGCATTCGTACACGGGCAACCCGCTCGCGTGCCGCGCCGCGCTGGCGACGCTCGATCTGTTCGAGCGCGCGAACGTGCTGGCGGAAAACCGGCGCAAGTCCGCGTTGCTGCACGAAGCGTTGCAGCCGCTTCTCGAACATGAGCGCGTGCGCAATCTGCGCCAGCGCGGCACGATCTTCGCGTTCGATGTCGATATCGACGACAAGACGTTCTCGCGCCGCTTCTTCGCCAACGCGTTGAAACGCGAACTGCTGATGCGCCCCATCGGCACGACGGTCTACATGATGCCGCCGTACATCCTCTCCGACGACGAACTCCTGCTCCTCGCGCAACGCACGCGCGACACGCTCGACGCCACGCTTCGCGGAGACGCCGCATGACGAACACATCGCAAGCGCTGTATGAAACGCTGAAGCAAGGTCTCGCCGATATCGACGCGCGCGGCCTGCGACGCCGCCGCAAGACGATCGACAGCGCGTGCTCCGCGCACATGACGGTCGATGGCCGCGAGATCATCGGCTTCGCGAGCAACGATTATCTCGGCCTCGCCGCGCACGAAGCGATCCGCGCGGCGCTCGCGGAAGGCGCGTCGCTGTACGGCGCGGGCAGCGGCGGCTCGCATCTGCTCGGCGGCCATTCGCGCGCGCACGCGCAACTGGAAGACGATCTCGCCGCGTTCTCGGGCGGTTTCGTCGACAACCCGCGCGCGCTCTACTTCAGCACCGGCTACATGGCGAACCTCGCGGTGGTGACCGCGCTGGCCGGGCGCGGCACGATCGTGTTCTCCGACGCGCTGAACCACGCATCGCTGATCGACGGCGTGAGGCTTTCCCGCGCGCAGACGCAGATTTATCCGCACGCCGACATGGAAGCGCTCGACGCGATGCTCGACGCCTCGCGCGACGAAGCGGCGACGAAGCTCATCGTCACCGACACCGTGTTCAGCATGGACGGCGATATCGCGCCGCTCGCGCGTCTCGTCGCGCTCGCGGAAAAGTACGGCGCGTGGCTCGTCGTCGACGATGCGCACGGCTTCGGCGTGCTCGGTCCGCAAGGGCGCGGCGCACTCGCCGCTTACGCGCTGCGCTCGCCGCATCTCGTCTATGTCGGCACGCTCGGCAAGGCGGCGGGCGTCGCGGGCGCGTTCGTCGCGGCGGATGAAACCGTCGTCGAATGGCTCGTGCAGCGCGCGCGTCCGTATATCTTCACGACGGCGTCGCCGCCGGCCGTCGCGCATGCGGTGTCGGCGAGCGTGAAAGTCATCGGCGGCGACGAGGGCGATCAAAGACGCGCGCATCTCGCATCGCTTATCGAGACGACGCGCGCGATGCTCAAACGCACGCGCTGGATGCCCGTCGATTCACACACCGCCGTGCAGCCGCTCGTGATCGGCGGCAACGACGAAACGCTGGACATCGCCGCCGCGCTCGACAAGCACGGCCTCTGGGTGCCCGCGATTCGACCGCCGACCGTTCCGCAAGGCACGTCGCGCCTGCGCATTTCGCTTTCCGCCGCGCACAGCGAAGACGATCTCGCGCGCCTCGATCACGCCTTAAACACGCTATGACTGCTTTATCGTTATTCGTCGCCGGAACCGATACGGAAATCGGCAAAACCTTCGTCTCCGCCGCGCTGCTGCACGGCTTCGCGCGCGCAGGCTGGCGCGCCGCCGCGATGAAACCGATCGCGTCGGGCGCCATCGAGCGCGACGGCGTACTGCACAACGAAGACGCCGACCAGCTCGACGCCGCCGCGAACGTCGCGCTGCCGAACGACATCCGCACGCCGTTCATGATGCGCGAGCCGATCGCGCCGCATATCGCCGCCGCGCGTGAAGGCATCGCGCTGGATATCGGGCGCATCGTCGACGCGCATCGCCATGCGATGACGAAAGCGGATATCGTCGTGGTGGAAGGCGTCGGCGGCTTTCGCGTGCCGCTCGACGACACGCACGACACCGCAGATCTCGCGCTCGCGCTGAATCTGCCGGTGGTGCTCGTCGTCGGCATTCGGCTCGGCTGCATCAGTCACGCGCTTTTGACCGTGGAAGCCATCGCGTCGCGCGGACTGAAGCTCGCGGGCTGGGTCGCGAATCGCGTCGACCCGAACATGCTGTATCCGGACGAAAATATCGCAACGCTCAGGCAACGCATCGACGCGCCGCTCATCGGCGTGATTCCGCATCTCGCGCCGAACGACGCACGGCGCGCCGCCGATTCGCTCGACATCGGCCTTCTGACAGACCAGCTTCATCGAAAGGATTGACCTCATGACACAGCAAACCGCCGCAGAGACCACTTCCACGACCACCACGACCACGCCGCAACCGATGCAGCGCTGGCGCGTCGCCGATGTCGTCGCGCTGTACGACCTGCCGTTCAACGATCTGCTTTATCGCGCGCAGACCGTGCATCGCGAAAATTTCGATCCGAACGCGGTGCAGCTTTCCACGCTGCTCTCGATCAAGACGGGCGGCTGCGAGGAAGACTGCGCGTACTGTCCGCAGTCGGTGCATCACGACACCGGCCTCAAGGCCGAAAAACTGATGGACGTCGACGAAGTCCTGAAGGCCGCCGAAACGGCCAAGTCCAACGGCGCGACGCGCTTCTGCATGGGCGCGGCGTGGCGCAATCCGAAGGATCGTCATCTTGAGCCGATCAAGGACATGATCCGCGGCGTCAAGGCGATGGGCCTCGAAACCTGCGTGACGCTCGGCATGCTGGAGGCGCATCAGGCGCAAGGACTGCGCGACGCCGGTCTCGATTACTACAACCACAATCTCGATACATCGCCCGAGTTCTACGGCCAGATCATCTCGACGCGCACGTATCAGGATCGTCTCGACACGCTCGAACACGTGCGCGATGCGGGCATCAACGTGTGCTGCGGCGGGATCGTCGGCATGGGCGAATCGCGGCGCGAGCGCGCCGGGCTGATCTCGCAGCTCGCGAACATGGAGCCGTATCCGGAATCGGTGCCGATCAACAATCTCGTGCAGGTCGCGGGCACGCCGCTCACCGGCGTCGAGGCGCTCGATCCGTTCGAGTTCGTGCGCACGATCGCGGTCGCGCGCATCACGATGCCGAAAGCGATGGTGCGTCTGTCCGCCGGCCGCGAGCAGATGGACGAAGCGCTGCAGGCGCTGTGCTTCGCCGCTGGCGCGAATTCGATCTTCTACGGCGACCAGCTTCTGACGACGAGCAACCCGCAAGCCGAAGCGGACCGCAAGCTGATCGAGCGTCTCGGGATGCGGGCGGAATCGGCGCAGAACGTCGGCGTCGAGAGCGCGGAGCGCTCGTGCGGACACGGCCACGCATGAAAATCATCTTCTACGAAAAGGGCGCCGATCTCGATGCATGGCTCGGCGGCCTTCGACGCGAGTTGCCCGATGCCGACCTGCGCGTGTGGGAGCCGGGCGACACCGCGCCCGCCGATTACGCGATCGTCTGGCGCGCGCCGCGCGAGCTCTTCGCGAACCGTCCCGACCTGCAGGCCGTGTTCAATCTCGGCGCGGGCGTCGACGCGATTCTCGAAGTAGAACGCAACGAACCCGGCACGCTGCCGCCGAACGCGGAGCTCGTGCGTCTGGAAGATACCGGCATGGCGCAGCAGATGGTCGAGTATGCGACCTACTGCGTGCTGCGCTATCTGCGCCGCTTCGACGAATACGACGCCCTGCAACGCGAAGGCCGCTGGGAAAAGCTGCCGCAACATGCGCGCGAGTCGTTCACGGTCGGCGTGCTCGGGCTCGGCGTGCTGGGCGGCGAAGTCGCGAAGGGACTGCTGAAACTCGGCGTGCCGGTGCGCGGTTACAGCCGGTCGCCGAAGACGATCGAAGGCGTGCAGGTCCATGCGGGTCCGGAACGCTTCGACACTTTCCTCGACGGCGTGAAGGTGCTCATCAACCTGTTGCCGCATACGCCGGACACCGAAGGCATTCTGAACGCGCGCACGTTCGGCAGGCTCGCGCGCGGCGGGTATCTCGTGAACGTCGCGCGTGGGCCGCATCTCGTCGATGCCGATCTGCTCGCCGCGCTCGACAGCGGCCAGATCGCCGCCGCGACGCTCGATGTCTTCCACACGGAACCGCTGCCGCAGGATCATCCGTTCTGGACGCATCCGCGCGTGTCGGTGACGCCGCACATTTCGGCGGAAACGCTGCGCGACGAAAGCATCGTGCAGATCGCCGGCAAGATCAAAGCGCTCGCGCGCGGCGAGCCGATCAGCGGCATCGTCGATTTCAAGCGCGGATACTGAACGCATCGCAAATAAAGGGAGACAGCCATGATTCCGTCCAAAGTGAAAATCGTCGAAGTCGGGCCGCGCGACGGCCTGCAGAACGAGAAGGAGTTCGTGCCGACCGAAACCAAGATCGAACTCGTGAACCGGCTCGCGCGCTCGGGCATCGTGAATGTGGAATCGACGTCGTTCGTGTCGCCCAAATGGGTGCCGCAGATGGCCGACGCCGCCGCCGTGATGGCCGGCATCGAGCGCCGTCCGGGCACGATCTACTCGGTGCTGACGCCGAACATGCGCGGCTTCGAAGGCGCGCTCGAATCGAAGGCTGACGAGATCGTGATCTTCGGCGCGGCGAGCGAGGCGTTCTCGCAGAAGAACATCAACTGCAGCATCGCGGAGAGCATCGCGCGTTTCGAGCCGGTCGCGAAAGCCGCGAAGGACGCGGGCATGCGCCTGCGCGGCAGCATCTCGTGCACGCTCGGCTGCCCGTATCAGGGCGAAGTGAGCATCGAGTCGGTCGTGGATGTCGTCGAGCGCATGAAGGCGCTCGGCTGCGATGAAATCGACATCGCGGATACGATCGGCGTCGGCACGCCCAAACGCACCCGCGAAGTGCTCGCGGCGGCGCAGAAGGTGTTTCCGCGCGAGCGCCTTTCCGGGCACTTTCACGACACGTACGGACAGGCCATCGGCAATATCTATGCGGCGCTGCTCGAAGGCATCGAGATCTTCCACGCATCGGTCGCGGGGCTCGGCGGCTGTCCGTACGCCAAGGGCGCGACGGGCAATGTCGCGACGGAAGACGTCGTCTATCTGATGAACGGGCTCGGTATCGAGACGGGCGTCGATCTCGATCAACTGGTCGATATCGGCGATTTCATTTCGCGCGCGATCGGCAAGCCGAGTTCGTCGCGCGCGGGCAAGGCAATCTTCACGAAGAAACGCGACGGCGCGGCTGCCTGCGTCTGAAAAGGGAACACGATGACCGACCATTTACCCGATTCCGCGCGCCGCGTCGCGCTTTTGCTGAAAGAGCGCGGCCATCCGCACGACGTCGTGATGCTGCCCGAAACCGGAAAGACCTCGGCCGAAGCCGCGGCGGGTCTCGGCTGCGCGGTCGCGCAGATCGCCAAGTCGATCCTCTTTCGCCGCCGCGAAGACGATGCGCCCGTGCTCGTGATCGCGAGCGGCGCGAATCGCGTCGACGAAGCGAAGGTCGCGGCGCGCGTCGGCGCACTGGCGCGCGCGGATGCGAAGTTCGTGCGCGAGAAGACCGGCTATGCGATCGGCGGCGTGTGCCCGATCGGCCATGCGGTCGAGCCGGTCACGCTGATCGACGAAGACCTGCTCGCGCTCGACAGTCTCTGGGCCGCGGCCGGACATCCGCACGCGGTGTTCAATTTGTCGCCGCAGGAGCTGATCGAACTGACGGGCGCGCCGGTCGTCGATGTCGCCTTGCGTGAGACGGCCGAGTCATGACCGGCATGGCGTCGCCGTGCGTCGATGTCTGCCGCATGAATCCGGAGACCGGCTTCTGCGACGGTTGCCTGCGCACCATCGAAGAGATAGCCGCGTGGGCATCCTGCGACGATGACGAAAGGCGCGCCGTGCTGGCGCGCGTCGAAAGCCGCCGCCAGGGCGCGCGCGTCGTGACGATCGGCGAATCGTTCGAAGCGACGCTCGCGTTGCCGCCCGATTCGATCAAACACTTCGCGACGCTCGTCAACGATCTCAATCCGCTGCATCACGACGACGCCTACGCGCGCGCGAGCCGCTTCGGTTCGCTGATCGCATCCGGCACGCAGCCGAGCGCGCATCTGATGGCGATGCTCGCCGCGCATTTCTCGCGCGACGCGCAGCCGCTCGGCCTCGAGTTCGGCATCAAGCTGACGCGCGCGGTGAAGGCGAACGACGTGCTCACGATGTTCTGGCGCGTCACCGAAGCGAAGTGGAAAGCGAGCCTCGGCGGCGATCTCGTGAAGCTCGAAGGCGGCGCGCACAATCAGCACGGCGAGACGGTGATGAAGGCGACGGCGACCATCGTCGTGATGCCGAAGGAGCCGCGCGCGTGAAGGCGCTTCCCGAATCCATGACGGTGTTCCTGCGCGGCTGGCTCTCGTCGAACAATGTGCTGTTCACGAGCGAGGAAGGCACGGCGATCGTCGATTCGGGCTATGCATCGCACGCGCCGCAAACGCTCGCGCTCGTGAAGCAGAAGCTCGGCGCGCGCACGCTCGATCTGATCGTCAATACGCATCTGCATTCGGATCATTGCGGCGGCAACGCGCTGCTTCAGGAAACCTACGCGTGCCGCACGCTGATTCCCGCGAGCGAGGCGCAGGCCGTGCGCGCGTGGGACGAAGAAGCGCTGACGTTCCGCGCAACCGGCCAGCGCTGCGAGCGTTTCGGCTTTACGGGCACGATCGAAAACGGCGCGACGCTCGCGCTCGGCGGCCTCAACTGGCACGTGCTCGGCGCGCCGGGACACGATCCGCATTCGCTGATGCTGCATTGCCCAGAGAAGCGCGTGCTCATCAGCGCCGACGCGTTATGGGAAAACGGCTTCGGCGTCATCTTTCCCGAGCTCGAAGGCGACAGCGGTTTCGCGGAAGAGCGCGCGGTGCTCGAACTGATCTCGACGCTCGACGTCGATATCGTGATTCCCGGCCACGGCGCGCCGTTCAGCGATGTCACGCGCGCGCTCGATACCGCTTCGTCGCGGCTCGATTACCTGAAAGCCGATCCCGCGCGCAACGCGAAGAACGCGCTCAAGGTGCTGATCGTCTTCAAGCTGATGGAAGTGCGCGCGATGTCCATCGATACCGTGCTCGCGATGACGGAGCAAGCCCGCGCAATGCGGGCCGCCGCAGACGCGCTCGCGCCGGCGAACGAGCGTCGGAGGCTCATCGAGACGATCATCGGGGAACTGGCGCGCGGCGGTTCGGTGAATGTGAACGGCGCGATGGTGTCGGCGGCCTGATCAAAGCGGACGCGCAAAAGAAAGCCGCTTGTCAGCTACGGCAAGCGGCAGAATCATATGGACGTGATCAACGTCCAACGTATCGTAACGCGCCACTATTTCACGTGCATCGGTGCTTTCCCTACAAAACTTTAACGATCACCTGAATCGGCGTAAGACCCAATGCCGGCGCGGGTTTCAGGGCGCATCGGCCTGGAAGAAGGCGAGCATTTCCGCGAGCAGCATGTCGGGCTGTTCCTCGGGTATGTAGTGCCCGCACGGCAGCGCGCGGCCGCTCACGTCGCGCGCGACGCGCCGCCATTCGTCGAGCGCATCGAAGCATCGTTCGATCACGCC
Source organism: Caballeronia jiangsuensis (assembly GCF_046030135.1). Lineage (NCBI taxonomy): Bacteria > Pseudomonadati > Pseudomonadota > Betaproteobacteria > Burkholderiales > Burkholderiaceae > Caballeronia > Caballeronia jiangsuensis. Next base: position 92,873 of record NZ_JAQQDB010000015.1, on the reverse strand, counting down.
TTCTTTTCCCCACAACACGCGCAGCGGACACGCGAGCTTCAATCCTCGTTCGAGATCGGCGCGATCGTGATCCAGATCGATGCTCGCCGATGCGCGATAGTCCTCGCACATCGCGAAGATCGCGCCGGGCGATGCGAGCGCGTCGCGATACGCCTGCAAGGCATGCGGCGCGAACGGCGCAAGTCCCGCATGGCGATTTCCCATCACGCGATCGATATACGCGTTCGGATTGCCGCCGATGAGCAACTCGGGCAACGGCGACGGCTGAATCAGGAAGAACCAGTGGAAGTACGCGGTCGCGAAAGCGAGGTCGGTCGCTTCGTACATCGCGAGCGTCGGCGCGATATCGAGCAGCATCAGACGATCGACGGCATCGGGAAAGTCCATCGCCATACGGTGCGCGACACGCGCGCCGCGATCGTGCGCGCAGACGAGAAAGCGCTCGAAGCCGAAGTGACGCATCACCGCGACCTGATCGGCGGCCATCGCGCGCTTCGAGTAGGGCGTGTGATGCGCGTCGCTCTTCGGCTTCCCCGACGCGCCGTAGCCGCGCAAATCCGTCGCGATCACGGTGAAGTGCTTCGCGAGATCGCTGGCGCACTTGTGCCAGATCTCGTGCGTTTGCGGATGACCGTGCATGAGGAGCAGCGGCGGCCCGTCACCGCCTTTCATCCCAACGATTTCGACGCCCCCCGCATCGACGCGAAACGGTTCGTAGCCTTTGAAAGACATGATGTTTTCTTGTTCGTGGCGTTGCGGATCATTGTAGGCGCGGGGGCACGGTTGCTGAGGCGCCGGAGGGCCCGCAAACGCGGAAACCGAAGACTTCCTCGGGAAATGGCGAATATGTCGCGAACGATGTCACGCGTATAATCGAACGATCGTTCGCTTGTCCGGTGCGCATGCTTTCCCGAAAACGAGCGCCAGTTCGTAGAATGCTTTCAATGCTGCCCGGACACACTCAGGAGATTCGCGCCATGGCCCTGCCCGCCGTCTTGCAGCACCTCACATTGCCCGTCGTCGGTTCACCGATGTTCATCGTCAGTTATCCGGAACTCGTGCTTGCGCAATGCAAGGCGGGCATCGTCGGCTCGTTTCCGGCGCTGAACGCCCGCCCCGCCGAATTGCTCGACGAATGGCTCACGCAGATTCAGGCCTCGCTCGCCGAGCACAAGGCGGCAAATCCCGAAGCGGTCATCGGACCGATCGCGGTCAATCAGATCGTTCATCAGTCGAATGCGCGGTTGGAGCAGGACGTGCGCGTGTGCGTCGAGCACAAGGTGCCGATTTTCATCACGAGCCTGCGCGCGCCGGTCAAAGAAATGATCGACGCGGTGCACTCGTATGGCGGGATCGTGCTGCATGACGTCATCAATCTGCGACACGCGCAGAAAGCGCTCGAAGCGGGCGTGGACGGTCTCATTCTCGTCGCGGCGGGCGCGGGCGGCCACGCGGGCACGACCTCGCCGTTCGCGCTCGTCGGCGAAGTGCGGCGCATGTTCGACGGTCCGATCGTGCTCTCGGGCGCGATCGCGAACGGCGGCTCGATTCTCGCCGCGCAGGCGATGGGCGCGGACCTCGCCTACATGGGCACGCGCTTCATCGCGACAAAGGAAGCGCACGCGCTGGAGGGGTACAAGCGCGCGATCGTCGATGCGAAAGCCGCCGACATCATCTACACGAATCTCTTCACCGGCGTGCACGGTAATTACATCCGCGAGAGCATCGTCAATGCGGGGCTCGACCCGGACGCGCTGCCCGAGTCCAACAAGGACGCGATGAATTTCGCCGAAGGCACGAGCAAGGCGAAGGCATGGAAGGAAATCTGGGGCGCGGGGCAAGGCGTCGGGCTGATGGAGGACGTGCCGAGCGTCGCGGAGCTGGTGCAGCGCCTGAAGCGCGAGTACGACGACGCGAAGACGCGCCTCGCGATCGGCTGATCGTTTTCCGCTAGCCGCAAAAAAACACCGCGCATGAAGCGCGGTGTTTTCGTTTTGGCGTGTGCGCTGCTTAGAACTTCGCGCGGATGCCGACGCCGAACGTATCGCCCGACGACAGGCTCGTGTACTTGTCGTTCAGGTACGCCGCGTAGACGTCGGTGCGCTTCGACAGCGGGTAGTCGTAGCCGAGCGCCCAGCTCTTGTGCGTCTGGTCGAGGCCGCCGTTGCTGCGCGAGTACGCGTAGGACGCCATCACCGTGCCCGGGCCGAGAGGAACGGTCACGCCGCCCTGACCGGTATTGACGTGGAACGTGCCGGGGCCTTCGAAGTCGTTCTTCGTGTACATGTACTGCGCGAAGAACTTGACCCACTTCATGTCGAACGATGCACCCAGCTGGCCGACGCTCTGGCTCTTGTAGCCGGGCGTCGCAAAGCCGTCGATCGAAGTCAGGTCGCCGGGCGTATTGTTGAAGTTCACGTACTGATAGACGCCGGTGGCCGCGAACGGACCGTGGAAGTACAGGAACTGCGCGCTGTACTTCTTCGAGCGTCCGTCGCCGGCGGTGTTGCCGAAGCTGTACATCACGCTGCCCGACAGACCGTTGAAGTCAGGCGACGTGTACTGCACCGAGTTGTTCCAGCCCGAATCGCCGACCACGCCCTGATCCGTCCGATACGTCGGGAAGGTGCCTGCGCCGAGGAACACGTGATAGACCATCGGCGAGAAGACGTACGAATCGACGAACGGGTTGAACAGAATCGTCGAGACGAAGAGTTGCGTCGTCAGGCGGCCAGCGGTGAACGTGCCGATCGGACCTTGAATGCCGACATACGAGTTGCGCGCGAAGAAAGTGTCGCCCTGGAAGCGTCCGTACTGGCCGTTCTGGGCGCGGAAGAAGCTTTCCAACGTGAAGATGGCCTTGTAGCCGCCGCCGAGATCTTCAGAACCCTTCATGCCCCAGTACGACGTCGACATGCCGCCGCCGCTGACGTTCCACGCGCGATCGCCGCCCGGAAACTTTTGAGCGCCGACCCATTCGTCGACCTGCCCGTACAGCGAAACGCTCGATTGCGCGTGCGCCGCCCCCGCGGCGAATAGACCGAGCATCGCTGCGGCGACTGCGGTGGCCTTGACCGTTGCTTTCACCGTAGTCTTCGGCGCACGGTTGACGGTTGACTTCATGAACTCTCCTGTCTTTTGTCGAAAATTGAAAGCTTGGCGGGCGAGGAGCGTTGCACTCGCCTCGTCTGACCGGCTTGACGGTTTTGTGGGCGAGAGTGGCATCGCGTGTGGAGCGGCACCATCTTTACGGACCATTTTTCCGGTCAAAAATATTTCTGGTTATTGCGGGTATAGCGGTTCGGATAATGCCGACCGCCTGGGCATGCGGCGGAGCGCGTCGTATCGCACGCGCGCGCTGATTTTTCTTAAAACCCGACGCTTTGCAGAGCGAGCACCGGCGCGCCTGTCGGAGCGTCGAAAGCCATTCGAAATATCGGGAATACGACATTTCCCCGCGCACGGCGCATTGTCCGTGCACGGAAAAAAGAGCGGAATGTCTTGGAGAAAATCGCTGCCTGAGTGTGGCGTGATTACGTCATCTTGGTCGCGAAACTAGACGCGCCAATAGTTTTGCGTTCATTGCCGAACGACAGCTATTGGCGACGGGACCGAAGATTCAATTGCGATAGTTCGCGTTGGCCGGCGTGCGGCCGTCGTCCGCCGGACGCCCGGGCGGGCGTGGCAGGCTGCGCTCTTCGTTGTAGCGCGTGATGTCGGCGCGAATGGAGCCTGTGCCGCGCATGGGCACTGCCTGGTCCGCGCGCGGGCCGGGCCGCACTTCGGCGCTCACGGGCGTGAGACCGTCCTTGGCGGAGACCGGCGTGTAGTGCAATGACTGACGGCTTGCGGCGGAATCGCTGAATACCGCCGACGACAGCCACTCGACACGCGGCCCCGCGAGCGCGAGCGAACCCGCCACCGCGAGCGCGCCGAGCGCAGCGGATGCGAAAAGCCGGGTAGTCTTGCGAAAGCCAGTGAGCGTCATGTCGAAACTGCCTGCTCCGACCGATATTCCCGTCCGTGCATCGAAAGCGGTGCTTCCGATTCAGGCGGACAACCGGCCGTAGTCGGAACATCCGGGTTGCTGCATCGAGGCAATGCAAAAACCCGCCAACCGGTGTACCCAACAATTTATTTCGCACCGTGGCGGCAGTCGAGCCAAAAAGTGTTAGGCCTGCTCGATGGTTGTAACACCATGTTACGTCAGAGTTTTTTCGTGTTGGCCGACTGTTTCGGATCGCCAATCATGTGACGAAATTTTTGCTGGACAGACGGTTGCGGAAGCCGTGAAATCGACGCGTGCACGGCCCGAATGTTGCTGGCTCTGAACCCCGGTCCGCACGGAGAATTTGTTGCTTTCATGCGCAGTGGGAATCAATCGATCTGGTAAATGAATTTGCCAATTTAATCGGGCACGAGCGAAAATCATGGTTTTTACTGACTTGACGACGAATACGCCGTGCAGCGCGACCGGCGTGTTCAGGTACGAGAACCTTTGATGGCACGGCCCAAACTCCTTCCCGACAACTTCACGCTGGCGCTCATCGGCACGGTCATCGTCGCCAGCTTCCTGCCCTGCCGCGGCAGCGCGGCGGTGGCGTTCAACTGGATCACCGATATCGCCATCGGTTTGCTGTTCTTCCTGCACGGCGCAAAGCTTTCCCGCGAGGCGATCATCGCCGGCGCGACGCACTGGCGGCTGCATCTCGTCGTGCTGCTCAGCACGTTCGCACTCTTCCCGCTGCTTGGCCTCGTTCTCAAGCCGGTGCTCATGCCGCTCGTCACGCCCGCGCTCTACACGGGCATCCTTTTTCTTTGCACGCTGCCGTCCACGGTGCAATCGTCGATTGCCTTCACGTCGATGGCGAAGGGCAACGTGCCGGCTGCCGTGTGCAGCGCATCGGCGTCGAGCCTGCTCGGCATTTTCATCACGCCTGCACTGGTCGGGCTCGTCGTGAGTAATCACGGCGCGACGACCGGCTCGCCGTGGCACACCGTCGGCAACATCACGCTGCAACTGCTCGTGCCGTTCATCGCCGGGCAATTGTTGCGGCCAGCCATCGGCAAATGGATCGACAAGCACCGCGCGATGCTCAAGTTCGTCGACCAGGGCTCTATCCTGCTCGTCGTGTACGTGGCGTTCAGCGAGGCCGTGAACGAAGGCATCTGGCATTCGATCTCGCTTTCGACGCTCGCGGGCCTGCTTGCCGTCAATATCCTGCTGCTGGCGGCCGCGCTTTTCATCACGGCCTTCACCGCGAAGCGTCTCGGCTTCTCGCGCGCTGACCAGATCACGATCATCTTCTGCGGCTCGAAGAAGAGCCTCGCCTCCGGCATTCCGATGGCGAAGGTGATCTTCGCGTCGCACGCGGTGGGCGCGGTGGTACTGCCGCTCATGCTCTTCCATCAGATCCAGCTCATGGTGTGCGCAGTGCTCGCGCAGCGCTGGGGTGCGCGCAAGACGGCGCCCGAACCGGTGCGCAAAGACAAGAACGTCGCTGCGCCCGCGCGCCGCTGATTCGAGCCTGACCGCAGGCTGCGTCGTCTGCCTTGCCATCATTACCCTCCTCTCCGAAGGCCGCCCTGCGCGGCCTTTGCGTCATTTGAGCCCGTCCGCACGTTGATGTCGATTCGGCCGGACGGCATAGGCCGAAACGCCTGACTTCCCGCATCGATCTTCGAAACTGCGTTGTCCGGCGTCCGACGCTTTGGCCTACACCTTTCGGCCGAATGGCGTCCGGGCATGTGCCTTGCCACACTCTTGTTCAACAACGTGCAGAAACGGGCATCGGACAAGCATGCGCACACCACGCGTCACTCATCAAAGGCGGAAGGAAAGATGAATCACGTCGAACAACTCACGACGGCATCCGCCTTGCGCGCCTTCCTCGACGAAATGCCGTTCCAGCGCGGCAGCGCGAAAGACGCCGGTCACGCGCTGCATGCGCTGATTAGCGAGGGCCTGGATCGACTGCCCTTGCCCGGTCACGGGAACACGTCCGAACGCTGGCGCTCGCTCGGCGCAGTCGCCGCGTTCGATCTGTCGCTGGTCAAGCTGTACGAAGGTCACACAGACGCGCTCGCGATCCTCGCCGAGCTCGGTGCCGCGCAACCGGACTACGGCAGCGCGTGGGCCGTGTGGGCGGCCGAGCCACCGAACGCGCGGCTATCGGCGCTGGGCGACATCGATTCGCAGACCGTGCTCTTGCAGGGCACGAAATCATGGTGCTCCGGCGCGGCGTCGGTCACGCATGCGCTCGTGACGGCATGGAACGAACGCGACGAACCGGTGCTTGCCGCCGTCGATCTGAGACACGACCGCGTGCGGATCACAGACTCTGGCTGGCAAGCGGTCGGCATGCAGGCGAGCGCGAGCGTCGATGTGTCCTTCGAACGGGTGCCCGCGCTTCGCATCGGCTCTCCGCGTGCATATGTCGAGCGTCCCGGCTTCTGGCACGGCGGCGCGGGTATCGCCGCGTGCTGGTTTGGAGCCGCAGCCGGCATCGCCGCATTCGTCGCGCGCGACGCGAGGCATCGCGCTGGACCGCACAAGCTCGCGCACCTTGGCGTCATCGATACGACCTTGTCCGCCACGGCCGCGTTGCTGCGCGAGACGGCCGAGTACATCGACCGTTCGCCGCACGCCGACGCGATGGCCGCCGCAATGCGCGCACGCCTCGCGGCGGAAACCGCGGCGGCGCTCGTCGTGACACGCGCAGGCCGTGCGCTGGGCGCAGCTCCGCTATGCCGCGACGCGCACTTCGCGCAACTCATGGCCGATCTGCCCGTTTTCATTCGACAAAGCCACGCCGAGCGCGACGAAGCATCGCTCGCCGAGCGCGTCATAGAGGAGGGACTAACTTCATGGCAAGTGTGACCACGCAAGCGCCGACAGACGAACAGGCCGCCGACCGCACGATATCCGGCGAAGGCACGCCCGAGGCCGCGTGGCAAGGATGGGCGCGTCTCAACGCGCTGCCCGAGGTCGATCCCGCCGACCTGGTGCCGCTCGGCGCACGGGCTGTCGTAGTTGCGCCACACCCCGACGACGAAGTACTCGGCACCGGCGGGCTGCTCGCCCGTCTCTCGGAAATCAGCCGCCGCATACTCATCGTTGCTGCTACCGACGGCACGGCGAGTCACCCGGATTCGACCGAATGGCCGCCGGAACGCCTTGCGCGCGTGCGTCCGCAGGAAACGAGAACGGCGCTTCAACGGCTGCATCTGCGGCAGGTTGAGGTGGTCAGGCTCGGGCTTCCGGACGGCGCGCCGGGTCGCATCGAAGAAATTTTATCAGGATCACTATCCGAATTTCTTCAACCCGGCGATATCGTTTTCACGACTTGGCGCTATGATGGTCACCCCGACCACGAAGCGGCCGGGCGTGCCGTTCATTCCGCGGCACAAGCGCTCGATCTGCCCTGCGTGGAAGTGCCGCTCTGGACCTGGCACTGGGCGTCGCCGGACGATACGCGCGTGCCATGGAGCCGTGCTCGCCGCATCGTCCTCGACACCGCAACGCATGCCCGGAAGCTTCGGGCCGTGCAGGCTTTTCGGAGCCAACTCGATCCCGATACCACGACCGGTCAGGCGCCAGTGCTACCCGAGCATGTGCTGGCCCGGCTGACTCGGCCATTCGAAGTCGTACTCATATGAACAACAACACCAGCGACAATACTAAGCAGTACTTCGATAACCTGTATCGACACGACGACGATCCCTGGAAAATCAGAAATCGATGGTATGAACGGCGCAAGCGCGCGCTCATGCTCGCGTCGCTTCCCCATGAGCGGTATGCGCGCGCATTCGAGCCCGGCTGCGGCAATGGCGAGCTGACGGCCCTGCTGGCGCAGCGCTGCGACGAACTGGTCGCCACGGATATCGCCGAGGACGCCGTCGCGCTCACGCGGCAACGCGTCGCGGAGTGTTCCAACGTAACCGTCCAGCAAATGCTCTTGCCCGATGTCTGGCCAAGCGGCAAGTTCGATCTCGTCGTGATCAGCGAGATCGGCTATTACCTTGACGAACCGCAGCTTTGGCATATCGTCGAGCACATACATCAGGCGCTGTCGCGGGATGGCGCTGTCGTCGCGTGTCATTGGCGTCGGCCGATCGAAGGCTGGGAGCAGCACGGCGACGACGTGCACGCAAAGTTGCGCGGCCGCATGAGTCTGCCGCTACTCTGCCACTACTGGGACGACGATCTGGTCCTCGACGTGTGGACGCCCGACAAGCGCTCGATCCACGACCGGGAAGCATCGGCATAGCGTTTTCTAACTTTTACTAAACAAACAAATCGCAAGGAATCTCATATACAACAAGGCTCTACTGGTTTTCTCCAATCCGATCTACGTGATTGATCCGGCTTTTTTACTATACAATCGCCCAAAGCATGCGAACCGGTCAGGCGCAATAAACAACGCGTGGACCGAAAGAACAGCCGAAAACAGGCGGAGACAGAGAACACCACGATGGCCACAACCATTCGCGATGTCGCGCGTGCGGCAAGCGTCTCGATCGGGACGGTGTCGCGCGCGCTCAAGAATCAACCGGGCCTGTCCGAAGCGACGCGCGTGCGCGTCGTCGAAGTCGCGCAGCAGCTCGGCTACGACTCGGGACAGTTGCGCACGCGCATTCGTCGCGTGACCTTTCTGCTGCATCGGCAGCACAACAATTTCGCCGTCAGCCCTTTTTTCTCGCATGTGCTGAACGGCTTCGAGGAAGCGTGTCGCGAGCGGCGGCTCGTGCCGTCGGTGCTCACGGCTGGCCCGACGCAGGATCTCGCGCAGCAGATGCGCCTGCACGCGCCCGACGCCATCGCGGTGGCGGGCTTCGTCGAGCCGGAACTGCTCGCGCATCTGCATTCGCTTGCGCGGCCTACCGTGCTCATCGATTTGCGCGCGCCGGGCTTTCGCTCGGTCAATATCGACAACGTGAAAGGCGCTTCGCTCGCCATGCAGCATCTTTTCGCGCAAGGACGGCGGCGTATCGCGTTCATCGGAGGATCGCTCGCGCATTACAGCATCGCGCAGCGCGCGCTCGGCTATCGCAAGGCGTATTTCGATGCCGGGCAGCTTTTCGATCCCACGCTCGAAATCGTCACTCAGCCTGGCTTGCCCGCCGATCTCGCCGCCGCCGACGCGATGGAGCGCCTGATCGCCGACGCCCGCGCGCAATCCAGTCCCCTGCCCGACGCGGTTTTCGCCTATAACGATGCAGCGGCCCTCGCCGCGATGCGTGTCTGTCTCGCGCACGGGCTGCGCGTGCCGGATGACGTCGCGTTCGTCGGTTTCGACGACATTCCGGCCGCCGCGCAAAGCACGCCGCCGCTTTCGACCGTGACCGTCGACAAGGAAGCGCTCGGGCGCCGCGGCGTCGAGTTGCTGTTGGAAGATCAATCGAGCCCGCCGAGCCAGGCCGACACGCTCGTCGCCGTCAATTTCGTTCCTCGCGCGAGCTCGGGCACGAAACAGGACATCAGCACGCCATGAACATGACCGCCTCACCTGCCATCGCGCAAGCAGTGCCAGCAGAACGCGCGATCGACTTCCGCAGCCGCGACTTCCTGCTCTCGCACGTGCGCGACACGCTCGCGTTCTACGCGCCCAACGCACGCGACCCGTCCGGCGGCTTCTTTCATTTCTTCAAGGACGACGGCAGCGTCTACGATCGCACGACGCGCCACCTCGTCAGCAGCACGCGCTTCGTCTTCAACTACGCGATGGCATACCGCCATTTCGGCGACGCGAGCTATCAAGACGACGCGCGCCACGCTTTCAAATTCCTGCGCGACGCGCACTGGGATGCCGCCAACGAAGGCTACGACTGGGAAATCGAGTGGCGCGACGGGCAGAAGCGCACGCTCGACGGCACGCGCCATTGCTACGGCACGGCGTTCGTGCTGCTCGCATGCGCGCACGCGGCGATGGCGGGCATCGACGAAGCAAAGCCGATGATCGACGAAACGTTCGCGCTCATGGAGCGGCGTTTCTGGGACGCCGACGCCGGCCTCTACGCCGACGAGGCCACGCCCGACTGGCAGCTTTCGGACTATCGCGGCCAGAACGCGAACATGCACGCGACCGAAGCGCTGCTCGCCGCGTACGAGGCGACCGGCCACGTCATCTATCTGGATCGCGCGGAAAAGATCGCGGGCAATATCACGCTGCGTCAGGCAAGGCTGTCGAATGGGCTCGTCTGGGAGCACTTTCACCGCGACTGGTCCGTGGACTGGCATTACAACGAATCGGACAGCTCGAACATCTTCCGTCCGTGGGGCTTCCAGCCGGGTCATCAGATCGAATGGGCGAAGCTTCTGCTGATTCTCGAGCGGCATCGCGCGCTGCCGTGGCTCGCGCCGCGCGCCGTTGAACTGTTCGATGCCGGCTTCAACCGCGCGTGGGACAGCCGCCACGGCGGCCTCTATTACGGCTTCGGCCCGGACGACACCATCTGCGACCACGACAAATATTTCTGGGTGCAGGCGGAAAGCTTCGCGGCGGCGGCGCTGCTCGGCGCGCGCACGGGCCGCGAGCGTTTCTGGGATTGCTACGACGAACTGTGGCGCTATAGCTGGGCGCATTTCGTCGATCACGAATACGGCGCGTGGTATCGCATTCTCACGTGCGACAACCGCAAGTACGGCGGCGAGAAAAGTCCCGCCGGCAAGACCGACTATCACACCATGGGCGCGTGCTACGAAGTGCTGAACGCGCTCGGCCCGAACTCGACTCAACGGTGACCCGAATGGCTAGCGAGCAAACCACCTTCCCGCAATTCGTCTCGGCAGGCGACATCCTCACCGACATGATCCGCACCGACGTGTCGAGCTGGCTTTCGCGTCCGGGTGGCGCGGGCTGGAACGTCGCGCGCGCGGTCGCACGGCTCGGGCTGCCGACAGCCTGCGCCGGCTCGCTCGGCACGGACAATTTCTCCGACGATCTGTGGGAAGCGAGCGCCTCGGCGGGGCTCGACATGCGCTTCATGCAGCGCGTCGAACGTCCGCCGCTGCTCGCGATCGTCCACAAGACGCAACCGCCGACGTACTACTTCATGGGCGAGAACGGCGCGGATCTGGCGTTCGACCCGTCGCGGCTGCCGCAAGGATGGATGGAGCGCGTGAAGTGGGCGCATTTCGGCTGCATCAGCCTCGTGCGCCAGCCGCTCGGCGCGACGCTCGCCGCGCTTGCCCGCCAACTGCGCGAGCACGGCGTGAAGATCAGCTTCGATCCCAACTATCGCAATCTGATGGAGCACGGCTACGAGCCGATCCTGCGCAACATGGCGAGCCTCGCCGATCTCATCAAGGTATCGGACGAGGATCTGCACATGCTCTTCAAGGGCATGCCCGAAGCGGACGCGCTCTCGAAAATCCGTTCGATGAATCCGCAAGCCACGGTGCTCGTCACGCGCGGGTCGGGCCAGGCGACGCTCTACGCCGGCGACCAGCAATACAGCGCGCGCCCGCCGAGCGTCGAAGTGGCGGACACCGTCGGGGCGGGCGATGCGTCCATCGGCGGATTGCTCTATAGCCTGATGGCGCGCCACGGCGACTGGCCCGATCACCTGAAGTTCGCGCTCGCGGCGGGCGCGGCGGCGTGCCGTCATTCGGGCGCGCATTCGCCTTCGCTGGAAGAGGTCGAAGATCTGTTGACGTGATCTGAAAAGCGCGTCGCACGCGTTACATATCAGCGTGCTAGCATGGGTTCGTCCTTGCCTGGAGGCGAATCCACATGGAAGACACCACCTACACGAAAGGCATCTATACCGCGACGATCGGCGTGCGCACCGTCGACGGCGGCAAGTTCCAGGGCCTCGTCTCGCTCGCCCGCGACGACGGCGAGGATACCGATGCGACGCTCTACGAAGTGGAAGCCGAATCGGGCAACGAAGAAGAAGCGCTCAACGAAGCGCGCGCGCTCGCGCACCGCATCCTCGGGGAAATCGAACTGTAGCCAGACGGCCATGGCGGCGCGTGGCACTGGAGCTTCGCGGCGCCTCCCGGCTGCATCGGAGGACATATGCCGGAACAGATCTTCCTATACGGCGTCTACGCCATCCACGTGAGGGCGGTCGAGCTGCAAGGCTCGCGCTGGGACGCGGAATACGAGATCCGTCATCACGACAAGGCCGTTCAGCCATGGACGACCGTCGGCGGCGATGACGGTCTCGCCGACAAAGCCGAAGCCGTCGAGCTAGCGCATCAGCGCGCTGTCTCGGATATCGAAGCCGGCGCGGGCATTCCGAAACCACGCGCGTTTCCCTAATTTTCGTTCGACGGATGCGCGAGACCCACGTGCGTATTCAACGCGAGCCGCTCGGCCTCGCGATGATCGATCGCTGACGCGCGTTCGTAGCCTTCGCGCGCGAGCGAGCGTTCGACGTAATCGAAGAGCACGCCCTCCGGTTCGAGCAGTTTCGCGATGAACGCGATCCGCAGCGTGCTCGCCGCGAGAATATCGGCGGCGGTGAACTGTTCGCCGAGCAGCCACGGCCCTTCTTCCAGCGCGTTCTCGATCGCTTGCTCGACGCGCTCCAGATCGCCCCAGCCGAAACTCACCGTGTTGCCCGGCGCGCCGGTCATGCGCTCGGCCATCGCGGGTTCGAGACACGAGCCGGTGAAAAACATCCACTGAAGAAAGCGGCCGCGCGAAGGGTCGTGCAACGGCACGCCGAGCGCGGTTTCCGGATAGCGATCCGCGAGATAGAGCAGCACCGCGCCCGATTCGGCCACGCGCACGCTGCCGTCTTCCAGCGCGGGCAACTTCGCCATCGGATTGACGCGGCAGAAATTCGGATCGTTCTGCGCGCCCGCCCGAATGTTCACGAACTCGAGCTGATACGGCACGCGCATTTCTTCGAGCATCCACAGCGCGCGGAAGGCGCGCGTCTTCGGCCAGTAGAAGAGCTTCATCGGCGTCGTTTTCGTTGTCTTTCGATGCGTTCAGGTTAGCCCCAAAACCCCGCGAATCGCGCGGCGCACGGCATCGGGTTTACGCGTAAGCAAAACAGATCGAGAAAAATTCCTCTCGCCGATCTCGAAAATGAGGCCATTGCTGCTCGATGTACGCGGAATCGCGACGAGTGCGCAAAAACATTCTGCATTTGTCGGCAAAGAATGTCGCATTGCCCCGCATCTCAAAAAAAGACTCTGGAGATTTCATGAACGCGCGCGTCCCCGCCGATGCATTTTTTCCTCCCGCGCTGTCGGACTATCAGCTCAGCGACAACCTGAGCGCCACCAAAGGCCGAATTTTCCTCACCGGCACGCAGGCGCTGGTGCGCCTCGTCCTGATGCAGCGCGAACGCGATCGCGCCGCCAATCTGAACACCGCCGGTTTCGTCAGCGGCTATCGCGGCTCGCCGCTCGGCATGGTCGATCAGCAGTTGTGGAAGGCGAAGAAACTGCTCGCGTCGCACGATGTGCGCTTTCTGCCCGCGATCAACGAGGAACTCGGCGGCACCGCCGTGCTCGGCACGCAGCGCGTGGAATCGGATGAAGAACGTACCGTCGATGGCGTGTTCGCGATGTGGTACGGCAAGGGCCCGGGCGTCGATCGCGCGGGCGATGCGCTCAAGCACGGCAACGCGTATGGCTCGTCGCCGCACGGTGGCGTGCTGGTGGTAGCGGGCGACGACCACGGCTGCGTGTCGTCGTCGATGCCGCATCAGAGCGACCAGACGATGATCTCGTGGCACATGCCGGTGGTGAATCCGTCGAACGTCGCGGACATGCTGGAGTTCGGTCTCTACGGCTGGGCGCTGTCGCGTTTCTCGGGCGCGTGGATCGGCTTCAAGGCGATTTCGGAGACGGTCGAATCCGGCTCGACCGTCGATCTCGACGCGATCCGCACCGACTGGCAAGCGCCCGCCGATTTCACGCCGCCGCCGGGCGGCCTGCACAACCGCTGGCCCGACCTGCCGAGCCTGACGATCGAAGCGCGCCTCGCCGCGAAGATCGACGCCGTGCGTCACTTCGCCCGCGCGAACAGCATCGACAAGTGGATCGCGCCGAGCCCGCGCGCGAACGTCGGCATCGTGACATGCGGCAAGGCGCATCTCGATCTGATGGAAGCGCTGCGCCGTCTCGAACTCACCATCGACGATCTCGACGCCGCCGGCGTGCGCATCTACAAGGTCGGGCTATCGTATCCGCTTGAAACGACGCGGCTGGAAACGTTCGTCGAAGGTTTGAGCGAAGTGCTCGTGATCGAGGAGAAAGGACCGGTCATCGAGCAGCAGATCAAGGATCACCTGTACAACCGCGTCGAAGGCGCGCGGCCGATCGTGATCGGCAAGAACGCGCGCGACGGCGCGCAGCTTCTTTCCGCGCTCGGCGAACTGCGTCCGTCGCGCGTGCTGCCGGTTTTCGCGGAATGGCTCGCGCGTCACAAGCCCGCGCTCGATCGCCGCGACAAGGTCGTCGATCTGGTCGCGCCGAACATCCTCTCGAATGTCGCCGATTCTGTTAAGCGCACGCCCTACTTCTGCTCGGGCTGCCCGCACAACACATCGACGAAAGTGCCGGAAGGTTCAGTCGCGCAGGCGGGCATCGGCTGTCACTTCATGGCGTCGTGGATGGAGCGTGACACCACCGGTCTGATCCAGATGGGCGGCGAAGGCGTCGACTGGGCGTCGCATTCGATGTTCACGAAAACGCCGCACGTCTTCCAGAATCTCGGCGACGGCACCTATTTCCATTCGGGCATTCTCGCGATTCGTCAGGCCGTGGCCGCGAAGGCGAACATCACGTACAAGATTCTCTATAACGACGCCGTCGCGATGACGGGCGGCCAGCCAGTCGACGGCAGCATTTCGGTGCCGCAGATCGCGCGGCAGGTGGAAGCGGAAGGCATCGCTCTCCTGGTCGTCGTGAGCGACGAGCCGGAAAAGTATCAAGGCCACGAAGATCAGTTTCCGCGCGGCACGACGTTTCATCACCGCAGCGAACTCGACGACGTGCAACGCCGCCTGCGCGACACGCCGGGCGTCACTGTGCTCATCTACGATCAGACCTGCGCCGCCGAAAAGCGCCGTCGCCGGAAAAAAGGCGAGTTTCCCGATCCGGACAAGCGCCTCTTCATCAACGAAGCCGTGTGCGAAGGATGCGGCGATTGCGGCGTGCAGTCGAATTGCCTCTCGGTCGAGCCGGTCGAAACGGAGTTGGGCCGCAAGCGGCGCATCGATCAGTCGTCGTGCAACAAGGATTACTCGTGCGTGAACGGCTTCTGCCCGAGCTTCGTCACGGTCGAAGGCGCGAAGCTGAAAAAGGCCGAGGGCCACGCGTTCGACCCGGCCGAACTCGCGCGCCGCGTCGATGCGCTGCCGCAACCGGCAGGCCTTCTCGACCAGGCGCCGTACGACATTCTCGTGACGGGCGTCGGCGGCACGGGCGTCGTGACGGTCGGCGCGCTCATCAGCATGGCGGCTCATCTGGAAGGCAAGAGCGCGTCGGTGCTCGATTTCATGGGCTTCGCGCAAAAAGGCGGCTCGGTGCTGTCGTTCGTGCGCTTTGCCGCGACGGACGCGCTGCTGAACCAGGTGCGCATCGACACGCAACAGGCGGACTTGCTGCTCGCGTGCGACATGGTCGTCGGCGCGAGTCCGGAAGCGTTGCAGACGGTGCGGCACAATCGCACGAAGATCGTCGTGAACACGCACGCGATCCCGAACGCGAGCTTCGTGCAGAACCCCGAAGCGAATCTGCACGCGGATGCGCTGCTCGACAAGATGCGTCACGCCGCCGGCCCCGGCGCGCACGACGCGATGCGCAGTTGCGATGCGCAAGCGCTCGCGCAACGTTTTCTCGGCGATACGATCGGCGCGAACATTCTGATGCTCGGCTTCGCGTGGCAGCTCGGCCTCGTGCCGCTGTCGCTCGCGGCGTTGATGCGCGCGATCGAGCTGAACAATGTCGCGGTCGCGGCGAACAAGCTGGCGTTCTCGATCGGCCGTCTCGCGGCGGCGGACATGGCCGCGCTCGAAGCGCTGACCGCGCAGGTGCTGGCGAAGCGCGTTGTGATGGACCGGATGTCGTTGCCCGAGCTGATCCGCGATCGCGAGGAACGTCTGCTGGCTTATGGCGGTTCGAAGTATGTCGCGCGTTATCGCAAGCTGGTGAACAAGGCGGCCGGCAACGAGGCCGTCGCGCGCGCCATCGCGATCTCGTTCTACAAGCTGCTCGCGGTGAAGGACGAATACGAAGTCGCGCGCCTCTATGCGGACCCGGCGTTCCGCGCCGCGCTCGGCGCGCAGTTCGACGGCACGGCGGGCGAAAGCTATACCGTGAAGTTCAACCTCGCGCCGCCTGCCCTATCGCATGGCGCGCCGAAGAAGAAGGTGTTCGGCCAGTGGATGTGGCCGGTGCTCGGCGGACTCGCGAAAATTCGCGCGTTGCGCGGCACGGCGCTCGATGTCTTCGGCAAGACGCTCGAACGCCGCATGGAACGCCAGCTCGCCGACGACTTCGAGATCACGATGACACGCGCCCTCGGCAAGCTCGGCGCCGCCAGCGCGGGCGATATCAAAGCGCTCGCCGCCCTTTTCGAGCGCGTGCGCGGCTACGGTCACGTGAAGCTCGCGAACGTCGCGATGGTCAAGCGCAGCGAACGCGACATCGCGGCGCGCATCGGCATCGAAGCGGCGACGGGCGATGCCGTGCGCGCCTCCATCGACACGATGAAGGGGGCGTCGTCGCTCAAGGGCATTCCGGTCGTCGTGGCGAAGTAATTATTCGATGTCGTCGTCGGGCAACCAGTCGACGTCGCCGCACAACACGCAGCGCTTGCCTTGCGAGCGCGTCTCCACCGAGAGCGTGATGCACGGCATCGCCTCGTTGATCGACAGATACGGCTTCGTCACATGCACGCGCTCGGGATCGCCGAGCGCCGCGCGGAAGTACGGACGGCGCAGCCAGTTCGCGCCCTGCGCGTCGATGAGCGGCAGAAAGCGCGCCTCGTGCGCGGCGCGATCCGCGCGTAGCACGACGTTGCGGCCCGCCTGCTTGCCGTTCTGATCGAGCAGGAAGCAGCGCGCGGCGTTGTCGAGCGCGAGAAAATTCCAGCACACTTCTTCGAGCGGCTCGCCCGCCGCGAGCCGCTCGGCGGCGCGCTCGAACGCGCGGATATACGGCTGGAGGCGCGTCGCGACACGCCGCTCGCGCGCTTCGGTCTGCAAGCGGTAACGCTCGGTCAGCTCACCGATCACGGTCTGCGCGTGAGCGCTGTCCGCGAGCCCCGGATGCGGCCGCGCGAAGAAAAATCCCTGCACGAAGTCCGCGCCGCTCGCGAGCGCGAGTTGCGCTTCGTGCTCGGTCTCGACGCCCTCGATCAACACGAGCTTGCCCGCCTCGTGCAGCAGCGACACGATGCCCGACAACACCGCCTCCATGTTCCGCCGCTGCTTGAGCGAGCGCGCCGATAGCGGCGCATGCACGTTGTGGCCGGCGTGCGAGAGCATCACGCGATCGAGTTTGACGATGTCCGGATCGAGCTGCCAGATACGCTCGATGTTCGTGTGCCCGGCGCCGAAATCGTCGAGCGCGATGAGAAAGCCGTGATCGCGGAACTGCTGCACCGCGAGCGCGAGCCGCTCGACATCTTCCGCGCTCTGTTCGAGCACTTCGAGCACGACGCGACGCGGCTCGATATTGAGGCGCTTGAGATTCGCGAGCAGCGCCGCCGCGTGATACGGCTCGATCAGCGCGCCGGGATGCACGTTGAGAAAGAGCCATTCGGTCTGCGCGCCGAGCATCTTGAAGTTCTCGAGATGCAGCGCCTGCGCGAGCCGGTCGATCAGCAATGCTTCGCCGACGCGCGATGCCTGCCCGAACACATCGAGCGGCGACACCGGCCGGTCGAGCGCATCGTGCGCGCGCAACAGGCCCTCGTAGCCGACCGCGCGCATGTGCGACAGACTGAACACCGGCTGGAAGACGCTCGACAGCGTCAACTCGCCATGCTCGACCGAATAGCGGTCGAAGCCCGATGTCACGCCGAGCTCGAAGCTGCGCGCGGAAACCGTCGCTTTCTCGGGGTTTGCGATCACCATGCCGATCCTCTCGCCTCCATGTCCCGGCGATGCGCGGTCGACCTGCGCCTGCCTTGCGTCATCCGTGCCACCGGGCCCGCGCCGGGCCCGTCCCATACCGTTGTCATAAGAACAGCCCTCGATGTCTCGTCGGGAGTCTCAGAGTCCCGTGGCTTTCGTTAAAGCAAGCTCCATGCGCAGTGCGCGGGTCGATTCGTCGATGGTTTGCCCGCTCCGTGCACCGCCAACAGGCGATTTCCTGTGCATGCGCACCGTCGCGGTGCGAAAACCGAAGGCCACTGTCGCTGCCCATATCGCCTGCAGAGGCTAAACTTTCGGCTCATCGAATCAATGCTAGACGCCGCGTGCGCCGGCCGCTCGCGCGCGTCGTGCAGTAGCGCACACATGGAAATCGTCTTTACCGTCCTCATTCTTCTGCTGGTCGTGGCGCTGTCGGGATTCGGCCTGAGCCTGCTCCCGGTCAAGCTGCCGCTGCCGCTCATCCAGATCGCGCTCGGCGCGTGCCTCGCGTGGCCGGGCTTCGCGCTGCATGTGACGTTCGATCCCGAGCTTTTCATGCTGCTCTTCATTCCGCCGCTGCTGTTCGCGGACGGCTGGCGCATTCCGAAGCGCGAGCTCTACATGCAACGGCGCGCGATCCTGATGCTCGCGCTCGGCCTCGTGTTCATCACGGTCGGACTGCTCGGCTACTTCCTGCACGCGATGATTCCGACGATGCCGCTGCCCATCGCGTTCGCGCTCGCCGCCGTGCTCTCGCCGACCGATGCTGTCGCGCTGACCGGCATCGCCGGGCGCAACCGGATTCCAGCGAACCTGATGCATATTCTCGAAGGCGAGGCGCTGATGAACGACGCGTCGGGCCTCGTCGCGCTGAAGTTCGCGATCGCGGCCGCGCTGACGGGCGTGTTCTCGCTGCGCGACGCGACGATCAGTTTTTTCATCATCGCGGCGGGCGGGATCGCGATCGGCGCGGCGATCAGTTGGGCGCTGACCGAAATTCCGTCGCGTCTCCTGAAGTTTTCCGAGGACGACGACCCGGCCGCGGGCGTGATCCTCACGCTCCTGATTCCGTTCGCGGCGTACGTCATGGCCGAGCATGTGGGCTGCTCGGGCATTCTGGCGGCGGTGTCGGCGGGCATGATGATGAACATCCAGAGCCTGCGCGAAGGCATTCCGAGCGCGGTGCGCGTGCGCATGACGAGCACCTGGACGATGATCGAGTTCGTCTTCAACGGCATGGTGTTCATCCTGCTCGGGCTGCAGTTTCCGCACATCCTCGGGCAGGCGCTGATCGAGGCGCATCACGACAGCGACGCGCAAGTCGGCCTCCTGATCGGCTACGTGGTCGCGACGCTGGTCGCGCTTTATTCGCTGCGATTCGTCTGGGTGTATTCGCTGCGCTGGGTCGCGGCGCGCAAGACCGCGAAACGCGGCATCGACAGCGCCGCGCCCGGTTTTCGCACGCTCGCGCTCACGACGATCGGTGGCGTGCGCGGCGCCGTCACGCTCGCGGGCGTGCTGTCGCTGCCCGTGACGCTCGAGGGGCGCGACCTGGCCATTTTCATCGCATCGGCGGTGATTCTGGTATCGCTGCTCATCGCTGTCGTGGGCTTGCCGCTGATGCTGCGCGGTATCGAGCGCGAGAAGAATCCGCACGCGGCGGAGGAACGCATGGCGCGCCGCCGCGCGGCGCAGGCGGCGATCCGCGCGATCGACGACACGCACGACGAGCTCATCGAGCAGATGGATGAAGCCGGGTCCGCGCGCTGCGCCGATTCGACCGCGCGCGTGATGGGCATGTATCGCAGACGGCTGGAATCGCTCGGCGACGAAGAAGCGCCGCGCGTGGCGGCGAAGAAGAGCGAACTGGTGGAGACGCGGCTCAAGATGGCGGCGCTGCGGGCCGAGCGCGCGGAATTGTTGCGGCTGCGGTCCCTGCAGGAGATCAACGACGAGACGCTGAACAAGCTGATGCGGGAAGTCGATCTGTCAGAGACGGCGATCGTGAATCGCAAGCGAGGGACGGGCGCGTGACGCGCGTGCAAATGCCGGACGCATCGGTTGACGATGCGTCCGGCTCTCAGGCGCTGACCACGTTCAGTTGAACGTATGCGTCATCCCGACGACCGCGCCGAAATCCGGCGACGACAACGTAGGCGCCAGCGTCAGGCCGCCATTCACGCGCCAGCGGCCATCCTCCGAGGTGCCGCCCACGCCCATCGCGAGGCCCATCTGGTTGTGGTAGTAGCCCGTTGCCACCGCGGCAGAGATTTTCCCGGGCCGATCGTCGTAGTGCAGCCCCGAAATCGCGATGGCGGCAGCCGTGCCGCCGTATGATTTCTTCAGATTCTGCGACACCTGATTCTGCAGATTGCCGAGGCCGGCGTTCATCTGATTCAGGTTGACGGCATCGGTCCCGTTCACGGCTGGCGCAACATTGGTCACACGGCGTTCGCTGCCCGCCGCGCCGACGGAAACCGTGTTGGCCTCGCTGGCGACCGAGTTCGCGCCCAGTGCAACCGAGTTATCCGCGTTCGCCACCGCGCCGTTGCCGATCGCCGTGCTGGACTGGCCGGACGCAACCGCGCCGCTGCCGATCGCCGTGGCGTTGGCGCCGGTGGCGACCGGAACGGCATACGTGTCCGGATTGCCCGTCACCCATACCGCGCCGGCGGGACTGACGTTGATGATCGCCGCGCTGATCGCGCCGTTGAGTTGCTCGACGTTGACCGCGTCGGTCAGATCGATGCCGGCCGCGACGTTGTGCAGCGTGACGGCGCCGGCCATCGGTCCGACCAGCGTGACGTCATTCGACACCGGCTGGCCGTTGGCGCCAAGGCCGACGGTGGGCGAGGCCGCGCTCGAGAACTGCAGCGGCGCGTTGTTCTGCAAGGCGGCGATGGAATTATCCACGCCGGCATACGATTGGCCGTACACGCTGTAGTTGGGCGAAGCTACTGCGCCTGTGTTCGGATCGTAGCCGGAGCCTCCACCCAGCGATGCAACCACGCTGCCGCCCAACGTATCGAGCTTGGTGTCCAAGGCTTTCAGTTGCGACACGTTGACCGCGTCGGTCAGATCGACGCCGGCCGCGACATTGTGCAGCGTGACGGCGCCGGCCGTCGGTCCGACCAGCGTGACGTCATTCGACACCGGCAAGCCATTGGCGCCAAGGCCGACGGTAGGCGACGCCGCCGTGGAGAATTGCAGGGGCGCGAGATTCTGCAACGCGGCAAACGCGTCGCCGACGTTCGACTGCGGCTGCCCGTAGACGTTGTAGGTCGGCCCGGTGAACGTGCCGTCCGCCGGGTTGAATTGCGCCCCGCCGCCCAACGCCTGCGCCACGCCGCTGCCGAACGAGTTCACTTTGCCGTCTTCGAGCTCCAATGCCAGATTGGTCGCGTTCAGTTGCGAGCCGTTCACTGCATCGGTGCTGTCGTAGGTGAGCCGGCCAGCGGCGACGTTGGTCAAGGTGCGTTCCGCGCCGACACTCCCGATGCTGACGGTGCTGGTCGGAGCCGCGCCCGCGAAGTCGAAGCGCATGCCGTTGAGGGTCACCGCCGAGGTGCCCACGGCGGCGGCCGTCACGCTTCCGGAACCGAGCGCGACGTCGTTGGCGTTGAGCGCCTGCGAATTCATCCCCAACGCTATCGAAGCCGGGCCGGATGCATTGGACTTTGCGCCGAACGCCAGCGCGTAATCACCTGAGGCGTTGGCGCCCGAACTGTTGTCCTGGTCTCCGCCGAACGCCATCGCGCCTCGGCCGGTCGCCTGAGACGACGCGCCGATCGCCACCGAATAGTCGCCGTTCGCCGTTGTGACTTCGGAATAAGGATGGCCGCCGATCGCGATCGCGTTTTCGCCGCGGGCCGCCGCGCCATCGCCGATTGCTACTTGCGAGCCCGCGCCGGTGGCGTTGGCGCCGGCCCCGATCGCGACCGGCGACGCACCGGGGAGAGCAGTCGTGTCGGCGTGCGTGTCCACGCCCAATGCAACGCCGTTATCGGCGCCACCCATCAAGTTTGTGGCGCTCGCACCGCTTCCGATGACTACCGCTTGCGCGAAACCGTCGCCGGCAAAGACAAGACCTGTCACGGAGAGAAGCATCGCCAGGATGCGCGGAACGCCCGGCGTGCGCTGCCGTCTCGATGAAGCCTTGCCTCGCCCTGGTGCAGCCTTCGGCATATCAGCCGAATCAGACTTCTGGATACGTTTCAACCTGTTTATCATTATTCGCATTCCGAACTAATCACCACGGCTCTCTCAAGGAAAGGGCATTCTGTGCCATGGATGACGCGGATGTTAGCGAGCAGCTTAAAGACGCAACAGCCGAAAATTCCGAAGATGCCTGATTAATACTACGAAGCAAATATGCTTGCCTAAAAGCATCACGCGCGCCACGGGGCGCGCGTGAGTTCAGGCATCAGATGACGCCGCCGCCGCGCCGTCGCAACAGCGCATAAAAAATGATCGCCCCGAATGTAGCCGTCCCGATGCCGCCGAGCGCGAACCCCCCGAGCTTCAGCGTGAAATCCCCGGTGCCGAGCACGAGCGTGACGGCCGCGACAATCAGATTGCGGTTATCCGAGAAGTTCACCTTGTTGACGACCCAGATGCGCGCGCCGGTCACCGCGATCAGGCCGAACACGACGATCGAAACGCCGCCCAGAACGGGGCCCGGAATCGTCTGGATCACCGCGCCGAACTTCGGCGAGAACCCGAGCACGATCGCGAACAGCGCCGCGATCACGAACACGAGCGTCGAATAGATCTTCGTGACGGCCATCACGCCGATATTCTCCGCGTACGTCGTCACGCCGGTGCCGCCGGCGAAACCCGAGACGATCGTCGCCAGCCCGTCGCCGACGAACGCGCGGCCGATGTACTTGTCGAGGCTCTTGCCCGTCATCGCGCCGACGGCCTTGATGTGCCCGAGATTCTCCGCAACCAGAATGATCGCGACCGGCGCGATCAGCGTCATCGCTGGGGCTTCGAACACGGGCGCGGTGAAGTGCGGCATGCCGAACCACGCGGCGTTCGCGACGATCGAAAAATCGATCGGCTTGCCCATGCCCATGCCGTTGGTCAGCACGGCATAGATGACGTACGCGATCGCGAGGCCGATCAGAATCAGGAGGCGCTGCGCCATGCCGCGCGCGAACACCGCGACGCCGCCCACGCAGAGCACGGTGACGAGCGCCATCCACGATTCGAAGCTGCTGCCCATCACGGCTTTCACGGCGATCGGCGCGAGATTCAGTCCGATCACGCAGACGATCGCGCCGGTGACAACCGGCGGCATCAGCGCTTCGATCCACTTCGTGCCGACCGCCGCGACGATCAGGCCGATGACCGTGTAAGCCACGCCGCACGCGATGATCCCGCCGAGCGCGACCGGAATGTTCATGTTCGGGCCATGACCGCCGTAGCCCGTCACGGCGATCACGAGGCCGATGAACGCAAAGCTCGAACCAAGATAGCTCGGCACGCGGCCGCCGACCAGCACGAAGAACAGCAGCGTGCCGATGCCCGACATGAAGATGCACAGATTGGGATCGAAGCCCATCAGGAGCGGCGCGAGTACGGTCGAGCCGAACATCGCGACGACGTGCTGAATGCCCATCGCGATCATCTGCGGCCAGGCGAGGCGCTCGTCGGGCGCGACGATGCGCCCCTCCTGAGCATCCGTCTGGACCGGCCAGCGCGGGAAATAGGAATCGGACATCGGCGGGGCTCCTTCTCGGCGGTGAGGCGCCGTCCGTGCGGCGCGCTTGATCTGAAATCAGGCGCGAGTGTACGGAGCGGGCTCTCGGGTGGCAAGCGAGCCGATATTACGACCGTTTGGCCGTCGCATGCCCGCGACGTGTCACCCCTGCCCGCCACGTCAGACGCCGCGTCCCAGTTCGAAAACCGCGACCGCGCTCTTCAGTTGCTCGGCCTGATCGGCCATCGCGCCCGCGGCGGCGGCCGCCTGCTCGACGAGCGCCGCGTTCTGCTGCGTCACCTCGTCCATCTGCGCGACGGCCCGGTTCACCTGCTCGATGCCCGCGCTCTGCTGGTGCGACGCCGATGAAATCTGCGCCATGATGTCCGTCACGCGCTGGACCGCGTGCGTGACTTCGGCCATCGTCGCGCCGGCGCGCTCGGCCAGCGCCGCGCCACTGTCCACGCGCGCCGTCGATGCCTCGATCAGTTCCTTGATTTCCTTCGCCGACATCGCGCTGCGCTGCGCGAGCGAGCGCACTTCGCCCGCGACCACCGCGAAGCCGCGCCCTTCCTCGCCGGCGCGCGCCGCTTCCACAGCGGCATTCAGCGCGAGGATATTGGTCTGGAAGGCGATGCCCTCGATCACGGCGATGATGTCCGTCATACGCTTGGAGCCGGACGCCAGTTCGCGCATGTTATCCACGACTTCGCCCACGAGTTCGCTGCCGCGCGCCGACACGTCCGACGCGCCGCGCGCGAGGCCGCTCGCCTCGTCCGCATTGCTCGCGTTCTGTTTCACGGTCTGCGTGAGCTGCTCCATGCTCGACGCGGTTTCCTCCAGCGACGCCGCCTGCTCTTCGGTGCGCTGCGACAGATCGGTGTTGCCCTGTGCGATTTCGCGCGATGCGAACAGAATCGACTCGCTCGAATGGCGAATCCCGCCGACGATATCCGCGAGCTTCGTGCTCATGTTGCCGAGGCTCGCGAGCATGCTGCGCTCGTCGCCGGGGCGCGTGTCGACGCGCGTCGACAGGTCGCCGCGCGCGATGCGGTCGGCGATGTCCGCCGCGTACGCCGGCTCGCCGCCGAGCTGCGCGGAAAGACGCCGTCCGATCAAAACCGCGAGCAGCGCGCCCGCGACCATCGCGCCGAACACGAGCGCGAGCATGACGATGCGCATCGTTTCGTATTCCGATGCCGCGTCGCGGCGCGCGTCGGTTGCACGCTTTCTCTTGAAGTCGGCGAGGCGCTCCAGCGAATCGCGCGCCTTTTCGCTCGCGGCGATCGCGCGCGCGATGAGGCCCATCTGATCGACGTCGATCGGCATCGGCTTCCTGCCCATCTGCATCAGCACGATGTCTTCCCACGCGGCGACGGACTTGCTCGCCGTGTCGTAGAGCGCGATGCCTTCGGCGGAGTGCATCGTCGGGCGCATGAGCTCGAACGCGCGGTGCATGCTGTCGAGCGACGCCGACATGCCTTCCTTCAGCTTTGCCTTGCCGGTGTCGTCGGCGAACGTGAGGTTGGCGGCGGCGAGATCCGTGTTGAGCTTGTGCTTGTTCACTTCCTCGACCCAATAGAGGCCGTCCATGTGACGTTGGCCGATTTCCTCGATCAGGCCGTTCATCTTCGCGAGCGAAACCACGCCGGTGACGCCCACACACGCGCAGAACAGGATCACGACCGCGAAAGACAGCAACAGCTTGCTGAGCACGGACAGGCGGTCAAACCATTTCATCGATGTCTCCTCTTTCACGCCCCGCGGACGACGCCCGCGGACGGCGCGGCGCAAACTCCGGTTTGCGCACAGAGTGGCTTTACGGCGCTCGTTTCGTTTTTCTTGAGCGCGTATGAAGGAGATAACGGCGTGAGGATGAGCGTCGAAATATCGACGAAAGACCCGCGAAAGCGGCGTCGAAAGAAATCTGCCAATTGTTGCCCATCGGCAGAGAAACTAAGCAGGCGCTTAATTGGGAGTTTTCTGATTCGGGCGTACATCCGTGCAACGTATGCTTTCTACATGCGTGTTCCATGTACGCGCATATTGTTGCAACTCTCCGATTACCGCCCTTGGCACCCGGCTTGGGCGGTTCTTTTTTGGGCGCTCGTTTTTTTATCGTCGATGTATTCCGAGCGCGTCGACCAAAGCCGTTCCCCGTCAATATCGAATTGCCGCCCGACCGAGTGTCGCCCGGGCGTCCTCTCGCTTTACTGCCGCACCGGCTTTTTCGCCAGCTTGCGCTGCAGCGTGCGCCGATGCATGTTGAGCGCGCGCGCCGTCGCCGAAATATTGCCGTTGTTCTCGGCGAGCGCACGCTGAATGTGCTCCCATTCGAGCCGCGCGACTGAGAGCAGCGTCGGGTTCTCAATCGCTTCCTCCGCCGTCTGCTCGCTCGCCTGCTCGTGGAGCGCGGAGAGAATCGACTCGACGTTCGCCGGCTTCGCGAGGTAGTTGTCCGCGCCGTCCTTCACCGCCTGCACGGCCGTCGCGATGCTCGCGTAGCCGGTCAGCACCAGAATGCGCGCATCCGGTTGCAGGTCACGCAGCGGCGCGACGAGCCGCAGCCCGGAATCGTTGCGTAGATGAAGATCGACCGTGATTTGCCCGAACTTGTGCTGGTTGGCGAGCTTCAGCGCTTCGTCGGCGTCGTGGGCCTGATGTGGCGTGAAGCCGCGCCGCGTGAGGCCGCGGGCGAGAATGCCGGAAAAGACTTCGTCGTCGTCGATGATCAGGAAGTTGGTATCGCTCATGGTTTTTCTCCGTAATGCCGATCGGGCGCGCCTGGGTTCGAGTTCAGGCCGCGCCGCTTCGTTCAGTTCTCGCCGCCGGCGCCGCGACCGCGCCGCGGTTCGGCAGGCGCAACACCGCGCACGTGCCGCGCGGCTTGCCGTCGATCAGTTCGATCGATCCGGACAACCGCGCCGCCGCCGCGAACGCCAGATATAGCCCGACGCCGTGCCCGCCCTGGGTGCTGTCGACCGGGCCCGCGCCCAGCGTTGCGCGCAGCGCGGGCGGAATGCCCGGGCCGCGATCGCACACGTCGAAGCGCACGTAGTCCATTTCGTCGATGGTCTCGGCAGACGCCTGCAGCGTCACCGATTCGCTGCTCGCACGCGCGGCGTTGTCGAGCAGGATCGTGAGGATCTGGCCGACGGCCACCGCATCGTCGATCGACGCATCTTCGGGTGTCCCGTCGATCTGCGCGAATTTCACCTGCGGATGCCGCAAACGCCATTGCTCGATGAAGCTCGACAGCCATTCGTCGATTCCCTGTCGGCTCGACGGACCCGTCGCGCGGCTGCGCAGGCGTGCGAGCGCGGACGTGCAGAGCGCCATCTGCTGCTCGAGCAGTTCGAAGTCCGCGGCGTAGGGCGCGAGGTTCTTGTCGTGCGCGGCGGAGTCGCGCAGTTCCTCGGAGAGCATCGCGATGGTCGAAAGCGGCGTGCCCATTTCGTGCGCGACGGTCGCCGCCTGCACGCCGAGCGCGACCGCGCGCTCATCGCGAAGATGACGTTGCTGGGCTTCCGCGAGCGCGGCGTCACGCGCGCGCAGCGCCCGCGACATGCGCGCGACGAACCAGCCGATCAGCCCCACGCTCACCATGAAGTTGACCCACAGACCCGTGCGGAAATAATCGAAGAGATTGGCCGGATTCTCGATATTGAGCGGCACGTAGTTGTAGCTGAGAAGCGCATAACAGGCGACGGCGAAGAGCGCGAGGCAGGCCATCATCGTCCAGGGCAGCACGGCGGCGGCGATTGCGAGCGACGGCAGATAAAGCGTGACGAACGGATTGGTCGCGCCGCCGGAGAGGAACAGGAGCGCCGAGAGCGCGCCGAGATCGACCCACATCTGGCCGAACAGTTCGAGATTCGTCTCCGGCCGCGCCCGCGCGACGCGCAGCCACGTGAGGCCGTTGAACATCATCTCCAGCGCGATGACGAGCAGCATCGCGGGCAGCGGGAGCTTCGCGCCGAAGAAGATCTGCACGACGGCGATGGTCGTCAACTGGCCGATGATCGCGAGCGAGCGAAGCCAGAAGAGGTGACCGAGATTGACCCGACCGGTATTGGTTATGCGATGCATCTCGTTGAGTGCTTGACGGCGTGGTTACGCTTCCCGCGACATTATCCCGCTTGCATCGGGCTTCGAGCCGCATCTGGCACGATTTGTCGCACCCCGGGTCGCGTGGTCTGCTAATCGAGCGCGGCCCCGCGCCCGATTTCCGCCGCGAGACACGCCGGACACAGGCAACTCATTTCGGGCCGCAGACGGTCGAGCGGCAACGCGGGAAGCGCCGCGCACCAGCAGGCCGCATCGCCCGCGAGCATGCCGCAGCGAAACGATGCGCCGCAGCGCACGCAAACCAGCGAGCCCGGCGCTTCCCTTTCGTTCGTTTCAGGGAATACGTTCATCATCTTGTCATCAATCCGTCCGAACGATGATCGCATGTCGGCCCGCCCGCCGGAAAACGTCGCGCCGCCGCGGCAATTCGTCCTGCCGCGATGCGTCGGTCCTGTACAATTCGGCGTGTTTAAACGCTCCTCGCCCCATTTGCCGCCATGTCCGAGCAACCCGACCTCACGCAAATCGCGCCTACCCTGAAGGCTGAAATTCTGGCCGAGGCGCTGCCTTATATCCGTCAATATCACGGCAAGACGGTCGTGATCAAATACGGCGGCAATGCCATGACCGAAGAGCGCCTGAAGCAAGGCTTCGCGCGCGACGTCATCTTGCTGAAGCTCGTCGGCATCAATCCGGTGATCGTTCACGGCGGCGGCCCGCAGATCGATCAGGCGCTGAAAAAGATCGGCAAGCAGGGCACCTTCATCCAGGGCATGCGCGTCACCGACGAAGAAACCATGGAAGTCGTCGAATGGGTGCTCGGCGGCGAAGTGCAGCAGGACATCGTCACGCTGATCAATCACTTCGGCGGCCAGGCGGTCGGTCTGACGGGCAAGGACGGCGGCCTGATTCACGCGCGCAAGCTGCTGATGCCGGACCGCGACAATCCGGGCCAGTTCATCGACATCGGACAGGTCGGCGAAGTCGAGTCGATCAACCCGGCCGTCGTGAAGGCGCTGCAGGACGACGCGTTCATTCCGGTCATTTCGCCCATCGGTTTCGGCGAGGACGGCCTCTCGTACAACATCAACGCGGATCTCGTCGCGGGCAAGCTCGCCGTCGTGCTGAATGCGGAAAAGCTCGTCATGATGACGAACATCCCCGGCGTGATGGACAAGGAAGGCAATCTGCTGACCGACCTTTCCGCGCGCGAGATCGACGCCCTCTTCGCCGACGGCACCATCTCCGGCGGCATGCTGCCGAAGATTTCCTCCGCGCTCGATGCAGCGAAGAGCGGCGTGCGCTCGGTGCACATCATCGATGGCCGCATCGAGCATTCGGTGCTGCTCGAAATTCTGACCGAGCAGCCGTTCGGCACGATGATCCGCTCGCATTGAACGTCATTTTTTCGCTTCTCACGCCCGCCGATGCGCGGGCGTTTCTTTTGGTGCAACGCTGATATGAGTCCGCATCGCCCGTCCCGCCGACGCCGCGTAAAAACGCACGGCCCCGTCTGGCTCTTCGATCTCGACAACACGCTGCATCACGCGTCGCACGCGGTTTTCCCGGCGATCAATCGCGGGATGACGCAATACATCATGGATCGCCTGAACGTCGACATCGACGAAGCGAACCGGCTGCGCGTCGGCTACACGGTGCGTTACGGCGCGACGCTGCTCGGGCTCGTCAGGCATCACGGCGTCGATCCGGCCGACTTCCTGCGCGAGGTTCACACCTTCGCCGATCTGCCGTCGATGCTGCGCGCCGAACGCGGCCTCACGCGGATATTGCGCGCGCTGCCCGGCCGCAAGATCGTGCTTACCAACGCGCCGACGATCTACGCGCGCACGGTGCTCGCCGAACTTGGCATCGCGAAGCTGTTCGAGCGCGTGATCGCGATCGAGGACATGCGCGAGGGCGCTCACTGGCGCGCGAAACCCGACGCGCCGATGCTTCGCCGTGCGATGCGCCGCGCGCACGTGCGTCTCGAAGACGCGATTCTCGTCGAGGACACGCGCGGTCATCTGAAAAGCTATCGGCGGCTGGGGATTCGCACGGTGTGGATCGTCGGGCATCTGCCGGTTGCGAAGACGTCGAGCGGCGGAATGTCGGTGCGCATGCCGGGCATCGGCAGGCCGCATTACGTGGATCGCACGGTGCGCTCGCTGCGCGCGCTGACGTCATCGCATGGGCGGCGCCTACATTCGAAATAGCCGCCGCGCGAGAATGTCTTCGAGGTCCGAGCGCGCATCGACGACGAGATGCACATAGATGGTGTCGCCATCGACCTTGTAGATGATGCGGTTCGTGCCGCTCGCGACTTCGTAGTAGCCCGACATGCGGAAGTCGATGAGTTCCGGCGGCGTCGAGCCATTGCGCGGCGCGGCTTCGATCTCGGCGATGGTATCGGCGAACTTGTTGCGCGTCGCGGCCCACGCGGTCCCGCCGAACTTGTTGATGACGTAGCGCCGGAAGTCGTGCAAATCCTGGCGCACGGGATCGAGAAAGACGGTCTTCATTCGACGCCTTCTTCGCGGTCCAGGCGCTCGATCTCGGCGAACAGATCGGCCGCGCTCATGCACTGGCCGGCCTCGATGATCTTCTGTCCCATCGCCAAAATCTTAAGCAAGGCGAGCGTCTGATGCAGATCTTCGTACGACTGCGCGTCCTGCACGACCACCCTGCCCTCGCCATTCTGCGTGATGAGCATCGGCTCGCGACTCTCGACGATGTTGCGGATCATCTCGGCCGCACGGCTCTTCAGATGACTCAGCGGTCTGACCCGGCTCGGTTTCATTTCCGTTCCCTGGCAAGACGAGACGATTAGACAATATAGACGCAAAAGCGGGCCGCATCCAAGACCGTGCAAATGGCGGCTTAATTACGTTTTCCGCTATACTTCATCGCTAACGAGATTTTCTCGAACATCAACGACGCGCCGATTTGCTGACTCGATTGCGGGCGCGCGAACCTCAGTGATGATTCACGGGCGTTCACTATAAATGCGGCTAAAGAGGTCGTCAGCCGCGCCATCAATGTTTTTCCGCGCATCGCCGACACCGTTTAGCCGCTTGGTCAAAGGCGGAATGAATGGAATCGATCGGCATCGTCACTCCCCAAACACTGCGCTTCACCGAGCCGCTCAAGATGCAGAACGGCTCGCTGCTCGGCGACTACGAGCTCGTCGTCGAAACGTACGGCGAACTCAACGCCGCGCGCTCGAATGCGGTGCTCGTGTGCCACGCGCTGAACGCGTCGCATCATGTCGCGGGCATTCATGCGGATAACCCGAAGGATGTCGGCTGGTGGGACAACATGGTCGGTCCCGGCAAGCCGCTCGACACCAACCGCTTCTTCGTGATCGGCGTGAACAATCTCGGCTCGTGCTTCGGCTCAACCGGACCGATGAGCATCGACGGCGCGACATCCAGGCCGTACGGCGCGAGCTTTCCGGTCGTCACGGTCGAAGACTGGGTGAACGCGCAGGCGCGTCTCGCGGACCGCTTCGGCATCGAGCGCTTCGCGGCCGTGATGGGCGGCAGCCTCGGCGGCATGCAGGCACTCGCGTGGAGCATGATGTATCCGGAACGGCTCGCGCATTGCATCGTCGTGGCAT
This sequence comes from Caballeronia jiangsuensis, assembly GCF_046030135.1. Classification (NCBI taxonomy): domain Bacteria; kingdom Pseudomonadati; phylum Pseudomonadota; class Betaproteobacteria; order Burkholderiales; family Burkholderiaceae; genus Caballeronia; species Caballeronia jiangsuensis. The sequence continues at coordinate 61,434 of NZ_JAQQDB010000015.1, read as the reverse complement.
CGACGCCGAAGCTTTCCGCGCAGAACATCGCGTTCAACGAAACGGCGCGCTCCGCGATTCTCTCCGATCCCGATTTCCACGGCGGCGATTATTACGCGCACGGCGTGAAGCCGCGTCGCGGTTTGCGCGTCGCGCGGATGATCGGCCACATCACGTATCTGTCGGACGACGACATGGCCATAAAATTCGGCCGCGCGCTGCGCCGTGCCGAGGGCGCGCTCGATGCGTACAACTTCAACTTCGATGTCGAGTTCGAAGTGGAGTCGTATCTGCGCTATCAGGCCGACAAGTTCGCCGAATACTTCGACGCGAACACGTATCTGCTCATCACGCGCGCTCTCGATTATTTCGATCCCGCCAAAGCATTCGACGGCGATCTCACCAAAGCGCTCGCCAATACCAGCGCGAAATATCTGATCACCAGCTTCACGACGGACTGGCGTTTCGCGCCCGCGCGCTCGCGCGAAATCGTGAAGGCGCTGCTCGACAACAAGCGCACGGTGAGCTACGCGGAAATCGATGCGCCGCACGGCCACGACGCCTTCCTGCTCGACGACGCGCGCTATCACAATCTCATGCGCGCCTATTACGAACGCATTGCCACGGAGATCGGCGCATGAACCAGCACACTCTCGATTCGCTCGCGCTGCGCTCGGACTTTCGGGCGATCGCCCGCTGGGTCGAACCGCGCTCGACGGTGCTCGATCTCGGCTGTGGCGACGGCTCGCTGCTTTCGCTGCTCGGCGAAGAACTCGAAGTGAAGGGCTACGGCATCGAAATCAACGATGCCGGCGTGCTCGCGTGCGCGCAAAAAGGCGTGAACGTGATCCAGCAGAATCTCGAAGACGGCCTGCGTCTCTTCGAAGACGACAGCTTCGATTTCGCCGTGCTGTCGCAAACGCTGCAGACGATCCATCAAACCGCCGCGATCTTGCGCGAGACGGTGCGCGTCGGGCGCCAATGCATCGTGTCGTTTCCGAATTTCGGATACTGGCAACATCGGCTGTCGGTGATTCAGGGGCGCATGCCCGTGTCGAAATCGCTGCCCTATCAATGGCACAACACGCCGAACGTGCGCGTGCTCACGATCAAGGATTTCGAGGCGCTCGCGCCGGAGGTGGGCCTCGAGATTCTGGACCGCGTGGTGCTGCACGACGGCCAGCCGGTCCGTTGGGGCGCGAACTGGCGTGGTAGTCTTGCGGTCTATCGCGTGAAGCGCCGGTAACGATGACCGGCGCGCTCGCGCATCGACAACTGCCCGTTATACGACATGCCCGATACGCCACACGAGGCGCCCGCTCTAACTGCTCACGAAGAACATCCCGGATGGCGCGCGTTTCTCAACAAGCGCATCCTCATTTGCGTCTTTCTTGGCTTCACGTCCGGATTGCCGCTCTTCACGCTCTACAGCCTGCTGCAGGCGTGGCTGACGACCGCGCACATCAACGTCAAGGAGATCGGCCTCTTCGCGCTGATCGGGTTGCCGTACACGTGGAAGTTCGTCTGGTCGCCGCTGATGGACCGTTACATTCCGCGCTTTCCGGGCTGGAGTCCCGGCCGACGGCGCGGCTGGATGTTCGTCACGCAAGTGCTCGTGATGGTGGCGATCGGCTCGTTCGGGTTCTTCTCGCCTGAACGGAATCTGTGGGCCGTCGCGGCGGTGGCCGCGCTCGTCGCGTTCTTCAGCGCGAGTCAGGATATCGTCATCGATGCGTATCGCCGCGAACTGCTCGCCGATACCGAGCAAGGGCTCGGCAATGCGGTTCATGTCAACGCGTACAAGGTCGCGGGACTCGTGCCCGGTTCGCTGTCGCTGATTCTCGCGACCGTTCTGCCGTGGAAGACCGTGTTTCTTATCACCGCCGCGTTCATGCTGCCGGGTCTCATCATGACGCTCGTCGTCAAGGAGCCGGAGATTCACGGCGCGCCGCCGAAGAATCTGCGCGAGGCGATCGTCGAGCCGTTTCACGAGTTCGTCACACGCGATGGCTGGCGCGCTGCGCTGCTCGTGCTCAGCTTCATCTTCCTCTACAAACTCGGCGACACGATGGCGACCGCGCTCGCCACGAAGTTCTTCATCGACGTCGGTTTCTCGCTTGCGCAGATCGGCGTGATTGCGAAGGCGGTCGCGTTCTGGGCGAGCATCGCGGGCGGGTTGCTCGGCGGGATCGCGCTGGTGAAGATCGGCATTGCGCGCGGGCTATGGATCTTCGGCGTGCTGCAGATCATCGCGACGCTGGGCTTTGCGTGGCTCGCGAAGATCGGGCCGTCGCCGGCGGCGCTCGCCGTGCTGTACGGCTTCGAAACCTTCGCGACGGGTCTCACGCTCGCCACCTTCACCGCGTACATCGCGAGCACCACGGACCCGCGCTACACCGCGACGCAGTTCGCGCTCTTTACGAGTCTCGCGGCGGTGCCGCGCACGTTCGCCGCGGCGGGCAGCGGCTATATCGTGAACGAAACGGGATGGTTTCCCTACTTCATGATCTGCGTCGTGCTGTCCATTCCGGGCATGTTACTGTTGCCCAAGATCGCGCCCTGGAGAACTCAACGATGACGGTTTCTTTCAAGTTTCGCGCCTTGGCTTGCGCGTTGACATGGGCGTCGCTCGCGCCCTTGTCCGTGCATGCTCAGGACGAACAGAAGACGCCGCCGCCGTACTCCGCACCGAACAACCAGATCCGCTTCGGCAATACGGCGCTGTTTCGCAATCTGATTCCGCCGGCGACGCTCGAAGCGCAGTCCGCCGAGGAATACGCGCAGGTCATTCTCGATGCTGAGCGCGCGAAGACATTGCTTCCGGATAGCAACCCGCTCGTGAAGCGCGTGCGCGACATCGCGAATCACGAGATTCCGTTCGCGCTCAAGTGGAACGATCGCGCGAAGAACTGGAAATGGGAGATCAATGTCATCAAGTCGCCTGAAGAGCGCATGGTGTGCCTGCCGGGCGGGAAGATCGTCGTGTATAGCGGTCTCATCGAGAAGCTGCATCTGAACGATAACGAGATCGGCATGATGATCGGCCACGAGATCGCACACGCGTTGCGCGAGCATGCGCGCGAGCGGCTCGGCCGGCAGCAGGCGGCGCAGCTCTCGGCGGGCGCGCCGCCGCAGTTGTTCGGCTTTTCGAACTATTCGTCGCAACAGTCTGATATCGGCGATGAGTTGCTGACCATGCGCTATTCCCCCGCCGATGAAACTGAAGCCGATGTGATCGGCAGCGAGATCGCTTCGCGCGCGGGTTACGATCCGCGGGCGGCCGTCACGTTGTGGAACAAGATCGATTCGGGAACGCGGCGCGCGGATGTCGGATTCATCTGGCTGCATCCGTATGGGCCGGATCGCAGGCAGGATCTGCTCAAGCGCATGTCGGACATGATGCCGCTTTATGCTAAGGCGGTCGGCAAGACCATTGATCAATTGCCGAATTATGCGGGCATGGGGCGGTTTAAGAAGACTGGGCGTTAGGGGTTTTTTGTTTGCTTGGGCTTCTAGGGATGGCCTGTGTTCGTGTCGGTTTATTGGCACTGCCCCTGTGCGGGGCGGCAGTTACTTTCTTTGCTGCTGCAAAGAAAGTAACCAAAGAAACAGCTTTCCCCAGCCTAAGCACTTCACGCCGGCCGCGGCACAGGCGATTGGCCTAATGGCCCGGCAGTAGCGAGTGCCCTCACAAGCAGATAAGGGCTTGGACCGCGCACGGTCTGAACCATCGCACCACAGAACAGACTGGTTCAGCACCAAATAGCTCCGGCCCGCTTCGCGGCCGACGGGTCAATCGGGTTTGCGCGTGCTTTCTTGCTCACGCCGCCATCTCAATGCACTGCATACGTAAACCGACGGTTTCCCTCGCATCCCCGACGGCAGCGCGTAGCGCTGTGCCGAAGCTATCTGGTGCTGAACCAGCGCGCTTAAACATCTGGAGCGGCAGTCCGTGCGCGAGCCAAGCCCGGTTGGGCCTTTGAGGGCGGCACTTAGGCGAGTGCCACCGCGGGCTGGCAAGCATGGCCAACGTGCGTGTGACCGCGGGCGGTGAGAAGCTGCTTTCTTTGGTTACTTTCTTTGCAGCAGCAAAGAAAGTGACCCCCGCCCCGGGGAGGGGCAGTGCTAATAGACCACCATGAATACAGGACATCCATAGAAGCCAGAACCTTACTTCTTCCCTTTCGCGATTTTCCACTCGTAATCGATAGTCAACGGCGCATGATCGCTGAACTTGATGTCCCTGAAAATCGACGTCTTCTTCGCGGTCGCGGCGACTTCCTGCGTCGCGATCTGATAGTCGATACGCCACCCGACGTTCTTCGCATACGCCTGACCGCGATTGCTCCACCATGTGTACTGCTCGGGGCGCTGATCCAGCGTGCGGAACACATCGACATAACCGACATCGTCGAAGAGCTTCGTGAGCCACGCGCGTTCTTCCGGCAGGCACCCAGAGTTCTTCTGATTGCTCTTCCAGTTCTTGATGTCGATTTCCTTGTGCACGATGTTCACGTCGCCGCACAGAATCACTTCGCGCTCTCTCGACAGCGCGTCGAGATGCGGCATGAACTCGTCCATGAAGCGATACTTGGCCTGCTGACGCTCGTCGCCGCTGGACCCCGACGGCACATACACCGACACCACCGACAGCTTGCCGAAACGCGCTTCCACGTACCGCCCTTCCGGATCGAACTCTTCAGAGCCGAAACCGATGATCACGTCGTCCGGCTCGTGACGCGTGTAAAGGCCCGCGCCGCTGTAACCCTTCTTCACCGCGTGCTGAAAATACCCCTGAAAGCCGTGCGGCGCGAGAAACTCGGGCGTCAGGTCGTCTTGCGAGCACTTGATTTCCTGCACGCACACGACGTCGGATTTCTGCTCGCCGAACCAGTCGAAGAATCCTTTCTTGGCGGCCGAACGGATGCCGTTCAGATTGGCGGTAATCACGCGAAACATACGCTTCCTCTTTTTTTGAGTTCGTTTTATTCGACCTTCACGCCCTTGAGCGATTCCTTCGCGGGCGGAAATTCGAGCTTCATGTCCTGCATCGTGCGCAACAGCAGCTCGGCGACCATCACGTTCCGATGCGTCTTCGAATTGCCCGGAATGATGTACCACGGCGCATATTCGGTGGACGTCGCGCCGAGCGTATCCGCATACGCCGCCTGATAGTCGTCCCACTCCTTGCGCGCGTCGAGATCGGAGACGTCGAACTTCCAATGCTTGGTCGGATCGTCGATGCGCGCCTGCAGGCGCTCGCGCTGCTCGTCCTTCGAGATATGCAGGAAGCATTTGACGATGGTCGTGCCGCTATCCGCGAGCAGCGACTCGAAGTCGCGAATATGGCGATAACGCCGCTCGCATTCGTCGGCATCGATCTGCTTCAGCACGCGCGGCACGAGCACGTCTTCGTAGTGGCTGCGATTGAAGATCGCGAACTCGCCGGCCTGCGGCGCCTGCGCATGCACGCGCCACAGGAAATCGTGCGCGGCCTCGCGCTCCGACGGCGCGCGAAACGGCACGATGCGCAAGCCGAGCGGATCGACATCGTGGAATACCGCGCGCACGGTGCCGTCCTTGCCGCTCGTGTCCATGCCTTGCAGCACCAGCAGCACGCGGCGGCGGCGCTGCGCGTGAAGCTTCTCCTGAAGGTCGTCGAGTTGCACGCCGATCGCCGTGAGGCGTTCGCGATCTTCATCTTTCGAGCCGCTCGAAAACGGCTTCGCGGCGGGATCGATCGCGCTCAGGTCGAACGGCTTCAGCTTCTTGCCGCCGTCGAAGAATGGCACGCGAAAGTCGTCGAGTCCGGGTTTCTTTGCCATGTCTCTTTGTTCTTGGGTTCGCCAATGAAAAACGGGCTGCTGCCAGGCTCAACCGGCAGCAGCCCATTCATCCCGCGTCGGGACAAGCTATCAGGATAACTTTTTCTTCAGCAACTCGTTCACCTGCTGCGGATTCGCCTTGCCCTTGGTCGCCTTCATCGCCTGGCCGATCAGCGCGTTGAACGCCTTCTCCTTGCCCGCGCGGAATTCGTCGACCGATTTCTGGTTCGCCGCGAGCACTTCGTCGATGATCGCTTCGAGCGCGCCGGTGTCGGAAATCTGCTTCAGGCCCTTCGCGTCGATGATGCGGTCCGCCGCAGCATCGTCCGTCGCCTTCTCGTCCCAGATCGTCTGGAAGATGTCCTTCGCGATCTTGTTGGAGATGGTGCCGTCGGCGATGCGTTGCAGGATCAGCGCGAGCTGTGCGCTCGAAACCGGCGATTCGCCGATGTCGAGCGATTCGCGGTTCAGTTGCGCGGAGACGTCGCCCATCATCCAGTTCGCGGCGATCTTCGCTTGCGCGGCGCCCGCTTTCTGCACGAGCGCCTCGAAATACGACGCCATCGCCTTCGATGACGTCAGCACGCCCGCGTCATACGGCGTGAGGCCGTAGGTATCGACGAAACGCTTCTGCATGTCCGCCGGAAGCTCGGGCATTTCGCCCTTCACGCGCTCGACCCACGACGACTCGATCACGAGCGGCATCAGGTCCGGGTCCGGGAAATAGCGGTAATCGTGCGCGTCTTCCTTGCTGCGCATCGAACGCGTTTCGCGCTTGTCCGGATCGTAAAGGCGCGTTTCCTGAACCACCGTGCCGCCATCTTCGATCAGCTCGATCTGACGACGCACTTCGTACTGAATCGCTTCTTCGAGAAAACGGAACGAGTTCAGGTTCTTGATCTCGGCGCGCGTGCCGAATTCCTTCTGGCCGACCGGACGCACCGACACGTTCGCGTCGCAACGGAACGAACCTTCCTGCATGTTGCCGTCACAAATGCCGAGCCACACGACGAGGCCATGCAACGCCTTCGCATACGCGACCGCTTCCGCCGCGCTGCGCATTTCCGGCTCCGTGACGATCTCGAGCAGCGGCGTGCCCGCGCGATTCAGGTCGATGCCCGTCATGCCCGCGAAGTCTTCGTGCAGCGACTTGCCCGCGTCCTCTTCGAGGTGAGCGCGCGTCAGGTTGACGGTCTTCGAATACGCTTCCTTGCCCGTCTTTTCATTGGCCGGAACCTGGATCGTGATCTGACCGCCCTGCACGACCGGAATCTCGTACTGGCTGATCTGATAGCCCTTCGGAAGATCCGGATAGAAGTAGTTCTTGCGCGCGAAGATGCTGCGCGGTGCGATGTGCGCGCCGATCGACAGCCCGAAGCGGATCGCCCGCTCGACAGCGCCGCGGTTCATCACGGGCAGCACGCCGGGCAACGCGAGATCGACGGGACTCGCCTGCGAGTTCGGGCTCGCGCCGAACTGAGTCGGCGCGCCCGAAAAAATCTTGGAGACGGTGGAAAGCTGCGCGTGCGTTTCCAGACCGATGACGACTTCCCACTGCATGTTCACACTCCCGATGCCGATGGTGCCTTGCGGTGCCAGTCGGTCGCGCGCTGGAACGCGTCGGCGACCTGGAGCATCCGGGCTTCGTTGAAATAGTTGCCGACGATCTGCAGGCCGACCGGACGACTCGCGTTCGCGCCCGCGCCGAAGCCGCACGGCACGCTCATGCCGGGCAGGCCAGCGAGACTCACGGACAGCGTGTAGATATCGGCGAGATACATCTGCACGGGATCGTCGGTCTTCTCGCCGAGATTCCACGCGACGGACGGCGCGACCGGCCCCATGATGACGTCGCAGTGCGTGAACGCTTCCTGGAAGTCCCGCGCGATGATGCGGCGGATCTTCTGCGCCTGCAGGTAGTACGCGTCGTAATAGCCGTGCGACAGCACATACGTGCCGACGAGAATCCGGCGCTTCACTTCCGGCCCGAAGCCTTCCGCGCGCGACTTCTTGTACATGTCGAGCAGATCGCGGTACTCGGCCGCGCGATGCCCGTAGCGCACGCCATCGAAGCGCGACAGGTTCGACGATGCCTCCGCCGGCGCGATGATGTAGTACACGGGAATCGACAACTCGGTCTGCGGCAGCGACACCTCGACGAGCGTCGCGCCGAGCGCTTCGTATTGCTTCAACGCCGCGTCGATGGACGCGCGCACGTCGTCGGCGAGACCGGCGCCGAAGTACTCCTTCGGCATGCCGATGCGCAGGCCCGCGAGCGGCTTGCTGGCATCGCTGCCGTTCCATGTCTTGCCGAGATAGCGCGTGTAGTCTTCGTTCTCGCGTTGCAGGCTGGTCGAGTCGCGCTCGTCGAAGCCGCCCATCGCGTTGAGCAGCAGCGCGCAGTCGTGCGCGGTCTGCGCCATCGGGCCGCCCTGATCCAGCGACGATGCGAACGCGATCATTCCGTAACGCGAAACGCGGCCGTAAGTCGGCTTGATGCCCGTGATGCCGGTGAACGACGCGGGCTGACGGATCGAGCCGCCGGTATCGGTGCCGGTCGCGGCGGGCGCGAGACGCGCGGCCACGGCGGCGGCCGAGCCGCCCGACGAGCCGCCCGGCACCGCCTTGAGATCCCACGGATTCTTCACCGCGCCGAAGTACGAATTCTCGTTGGACGAGCCCATCGCGAACTCGTCCATGTTGGTCTTGCCGAGGCACACCATGCCGGCGTGCTTCAGACGATCGACGACGGTCGCATCGAACGGGCTCGCGTAGTTTTCGAGCATGTGCGAGCCGGCCGTCGACGCCCAGCCGCGCGTGACGAACACGTCCTTGTGCGCGATCGGCAAGCCCGTGAGCGCACCGGCATTGCCCTGCGCGATAAGCGCGTCGGCGGCTTTCGCCTGTTCGAGCGTGAGCTCGGAATCGATGCCGATGAACGCGTTCAACGCCTTCGCGGCCTCGATGCGTTGCAGATACGACTGCGCCAGTTCGACCGCGGAGACTTCCTTCGAGTCGAGCGCCGCGCGCAGTTCGGTCAAGCTCTTTTGATGCATTGCAGTTCCCTGATGAGCGCGGGCATTCGATCCGCGCGCAATGTCACTTGATGGGCGCGTGAAGCGCCTTATTCGATCACTTTCGGCACGAGATACAGCCCGTCCTGCACGGCAGGCGCGGAACGCTGGAACTCTTCGCGCTCGACACGCTCTGAGACAGCGTCGTCACGCAGACGCAACGCGACTTCCTCGATCTGCTCGATCGGATGCGCGAGCGGTTCGATGCCGGTCGTATCGACGGCCTGCATCTGCTCGACGAGACCGAAAAAGTCGTTGAGACGCGCGAGCGTGGGTTCGGCTTCGTGGTCGGGCAATTCGAGCCGCGCGAGGTGCGCGATGCGTTTTACGTCGGTCAGGGTCAAAGACATGGAATCACCGGAGAAAGCGTGGACAGCCTCAATCTCGAAAACCTTCGCTGTGACAGCCAGTTACGATCTTGAAAGGAGCCCTCGGAAGCAGGTCTGGCGATGGCATAAAGTGCCATCCTTTTCCTATAGATACCCCCAAATTATAAGGTATCATTACACGTTCGACTCACCTCTGGATCGGCTTGTCAGCGGCTTTCTCCCTGAATCATTGAATTGTGAGAAACCTTTGCGTGCGGCGTTCCATTCTGCGGTAGATTTCTTCCCGGATTTGCACTTCGCGGCGAGCGTTCGCCGCCCCGGCAAACCGTTATTTTTTCCGCTGCCGTCCCCGGCGCTCCTCGCGACGAACGGCCACCCAGCGAGACAGGATTTTTGAATGTTCGGTTTTTTGCGCAGCTATTTCTCCAACGACCTGGCGATTGACCTCGGCACCGCCAACACGCTGATCTACATGCGCGGCAAGGGCATCGTCCTCGACGAGCCTTCGGTCGTTTCCATTCGCCAGGAAGGCGGCCCCAACGGCAAGAAGACGATTCAGGCGGTAGGCAAGGAAGCCAAGCAGATGCTCGGTAAAGTGCCGGGCAACATCGAGGCTATCCGCCCGATGAAGGACGGCGTGATCGCCGACTTCACCGTCACCGAGCAGATGATCAAGCAGTTCATCAAGACCGCTCACGAATCCCGCATGTTTTCGCCGTCGCCGCGCATCATCATTTGCGTGCCGTGCGGCTCCACGCAGGTCGAGCGTCGCGCGATCAAGGAAGCGGCACACGGCGCGGGCGCGTCGCAGGTCTATCTGATCGAAGAACCGATGGCCGCTGCAATCGGCGCGGGCCTGCCCGTCTCGGAAGCCACCGGCTCGATGGTCGTCGACATCGGCGGCGGCACGACCGAAGTCGGCGTCATCTCGCTCGGCGGCATCGTGTACAAGGGCTCGGTGCGAGTCGGCGGCGACAAGTTCGACGAGGCCATCGTCAACTATATCCGCCGCAACTACGGCATGCTGATCGGCGAGCAAACCGCCGAAGCCATCAAGAAGGAAATCGGTTCGGCATTCCCCGGCTCCGAAGTGAAGGAAATGGAAGTCAAGGGCCGCAACCTGTCCGAAGGCATTCCGCGCAGCTTCACCATTTCGAGCAACGAAATTCTCGAAGCGCTGACGGACCCGCTGAACCAGATCGTGTCGTCGGTGAAGATCGCGCTGGAACAGACGCCGCCGGAACTCGGCGCGGACATCGCCGAGCGCGGCATGATGCTGACGGGCGGCGGCGCGCTCCTGCGCGACCTCGACCGCCTGCTCGCGGAAGAAACCGGCCTTCCGGTGCTCGTCGCCGAAGATCCGCTGACCTGCGTGGTGCGTGGTTCGGGCATGGCGCTCGAACGCATGGACAAGCTCGGCAGCATCTTCTCGTACGAGTGATCTCCCTGCTGAAGGCTTTCGCTCTCCGTCCCCTGAGCGGAATGGTCTTCGACGCGACAACCAAACACGCCCGCGTAACGCGGCGGGCGCACGGCCCGGCATCTGTCCGGGCCGTTGTCGAAACAGCGTAGGGCAGGTTCGCCACCGGCGAGAAAACCTGCAGCATCGATCCATCCGTTCACGCCCTCGGCGCCGACCATGGAATACAGTCCGCCGCCCCTTTTCAAGCAAGGCCCCTCCGCGCTCGCGCGCCTGATCTTCTTCGTGGTGCTCGCCATCGCGCTGCTCATTTCAGATGCCCGCTACAGCACGCTGGAAATCGTTCGCGGGATGCTCGGCGCGGGGCTTTACCCGTTGCAGCGCGCCGCGCTGGTGCCGCGCGACATCTTCATGGGCGCGGCCGATCTCGCCGTGACGAGCGCGACCTTGCGCAGCCAGAACGCGAAACTGGCCGACAAAAATCTGGAACTGTCCGTGAAAGCCGGCGATGCAGCGCAACTCGCTACCGAGAACGCGCATTTGCGCGCGCTGCTCAATCTGCAATCGCGCGCCACCACCGAAGAAACGCCCGCCGAAATCCAGTACGACACGCGCGATCCGTTCACGCAGAAAGTCGTGATCGGCAAAGGCTCGCAGCAGAATATCCAGGATGGCGCGCCGGTCGTCACGGAAGACGGCGTGATCGGCCAGGTCACGCGCGTATTTCCGCTGCAATCGGAGGTCACGCTTCTTACCGACAAGGATCAGGCCGTGCCGGTGCAAATCGCGCGCACCGGATTGCGCAGCGTGATCTACGGGACGCCGAAGGGCGACACGCTCGATCTTCGCTTCGTGCCGATCAGCGCCGACGTGCAAGCCGGCGACGAACTCGTCACGAGCGGCCTCGACGGCATCTATCCGCCGGGACTGCGGGTCGCGAAGGTGCTGCGTGTCGACAAGCAGGCGGACACGGCGTTCGCGCGCGTCGTCTGCGTGCCGATCGCGGCGGTGCGCGGCGCGCGTCAGTTGCTCGTGCTGCATTACAACGTCAACGTGCCGCCGAATCCGATCGAAGTCGAAGCGGCCGCGGCTGCCAAGGAAGCGAAGGAAAACAAGGGCAAGAAGAAGGCCGCGCCGAAGGCGGCGGCAGCGGCGGGCGCAAGCGGCGCATCGGCGCCTGCGGGCGCGTCCGCACCGACGCCCGGCTCCGCGCCCGCGGCGACCGCCCCGGCGAAGCCCGCCGAGGCTCCGCCAGCGAAGGCCGCGGCGCCCAAGGCGGCATCGGGCGCGGCGGCGAAGCCGTCGAAGAAGGCGCATGCGCCGAAACCCGCATCCTCGGGAGCCGCGCGATGAACCGCCCGCAATACATCCTTCAGCCGGTCAATCCGTACTTCATCACGTTCAGTCTGGCTGCCGCGTTCCTGCTGAACCTGATGCCGTGGGGACGGCTCATCGGCGTGCCGGATTTCGTCGCGCTCGTCCTGCTCTTCTGGAACGTGCATCAACCGCGCAAGGTCGGCATGGGCATCGCGTTCATGCTCGGCATTCTGATGGATGTGCACAACGCGAATCTGCTCGGCGAGCACGCGCTGGCTTACACGCTTCTTTCGTACGGCGCGATCACCATTCACCGTCGCGTGTTGTGGATGACGTTGCCCGTGCAGATGTTCGTCGTCGCGCCGCTCCTCGTGGGCGCGCATCTCGTGCCTTTCATCATCCGCCTGATGACGGGCGCGGCGTTCCCCGGCTGGAGTTATCTGATCAACGGATTCGTCGAGGCGCTGCTCTGGCCGATCGCGAGCTTCCTTCTGCTGATGCCGCAGCGCCGCGCCGCCGACCCGGACGACACGCGTCCGATCTGAGCCTTGCCGCGCGACGCCGCATGACCGGATAAACCGTCTCGCGCGAACTACACTTGAATCGCGAGCAAACCGCGAAAGTTGCATGACCGAAATAAAGAACACCGAGCAACAGTTGTCGAAGTTCCGCCTGCGCGTCGCGGCGGCGGGACTGTTCGTGTTCGTCTGCTTCGGGCTGATCGGACTGCGCTTTCTCTATCTTCAGGTCTGGCATTTCAGCAAATACTCTTTGCAGGCAAACGAGAACCGCATTTCCGTTGCGCCGATCGTGCCGAACCGCGGCATCATCACCGACCGCAACGGCGTCGTGCTGGCGAAGAACTACTCCGCGTACACGCTGGAAATCACGCGCTCGAAGATCAACGGCACGCTCGACGAGACGATCGACGAGCTCTCGCAAGTCATTCCGATCGACGCGCGCGACCGTCGCCGTTTCAAGAAGCTGCTCGAAGACTCGAAGAATTTCGAAAGCCTGCCGATCCGCACGCGTCTCACCGACGAGGAAGTCGCGAAGTTCACCGCGCAGCGCTTCCGTTTTCCGGGCGTCGAAGTGCGCGCGCGCCTGTTTCGCCAATATCCGCTCGGCACGACTGCCGCGCACGTGATCGGCTATATCGGACGCATTTCGCAGCGCGATCAGGAACGCATCGACGACGCAAGCGACGCCAACGACGAAAGCTCGGATCACTACGATCCGCGCCTCGACGCCAACAACTACAAGGGCACGGATTACGTCGGCAAGATCGGTGTCGAGCAGAGCTACGAGACCGAGCTGCACGGCCTGACCGGTTTCGAGGAAGTGGAAGTCACCGCGGGCGGCCGCCCGGTGCGCACGATGTCGCGCACGCAGGCGACGCCGGGCAACAACCTGCAATTGTCGCTGGATATCGGCTTGCAGCAGGTCGCCGAGCAGGCGTTCGCGGGCAAGCGCGGCGCGCTCGTCGCGATCGAGCCTTCCACCGGCGACGTGCTCGCGTTCGTGTCCGCGCCGAGCTTCGATCCGAATTCGTTCGTCGACGGCATCGATCAGCAAACCTGGGACGCGCTCAACAATTCGCCGGATCACCCGCTACTGAATCGTCCGCTGCACGGCACATATCCGCCGGGTTCGACCTACAAGCCATTCATGGCGCTCGCCGCGCTGACGCTGCACAAGCGGACGCCGGGTTGGGGCTTCCAGGATCCGGGTTACTTCACGTTCGGCGGCCACACGTTCCGCAACGACGTGCGCTCGGGTCAGGGCTGGGTGGACATGAACCGCGCGATCGTCGTTTCGAACGACACGTACTTTTACATGCTCGCACGCGATCTCGGCGTGAACGCGATGGCCGGTTTCATGAAGCCGTGGGGCTTCGGGCAGATCACCGGCATCGATATCGCGGGCGAGGCGCGCGGCATCCTTCCGTCGACGGAATGGAAGCGCAAGGCGTACCGCAAACCCGAGCAGCAGCGTTGGTACGAAGGCGAAACGATCAGTCTGGGCATCGGTCAGGGCTACAACTCGTTCACAATCCTGCAACTCGCGCATGCCACCGCGACGCTCGCGAACAACGGCGTCGTGATGAAGCCGCACCTCGTGCGCGACATCGAAAATCCGATTTCGAAGGCGACGCGCCCGGTCGTGCGCGATCCGAGCGACAAGATCGCCGTGCAGCAGAAGGATGTGGATTTCATCAAGCGCGCGATGGAAGGCGTCGTCACCAACGGTACGGCGGCGAAGGTGTTCGCGGGCGCGCCGTATCTGGCGGCAGGCAAGACCGGTACCGCGCAGGTCTATTCGCTGCAAGGCGCGAACTACAAGGGGCACGCGCTCGCGGAGCATCTGCGCGACCACGCGCTGTTCATCGCGTTCGCGCCGGCTGAGCAGCCGAAGATCGCGCTTGCGCTGATCGTCGAGAACGGCGGCTGGGGCGCCGAATCCGCAGGGCCGATCGCGCGCAAGGTGCTCGATTATTATCTGGTCGACCGTCTGAAGCCGGGCGCGGAAGCGGCAGCCGTCGCCGCGGCGGCCTCGGCGACGACCGATACCGGCCTGCCGACGATCGGAGGCACGCAACCACCCGCCGCCATCGCGTTGCCTGCGTCCGTTGCGAATTCGTCGCCGGCATTTTCGCCTCAGGCTGCGTCGAATCCCGAGGTCGCGAAGGCGGCTTCTGCACCGGCGCTTCCCGCTTCCGCCCCGAAAACCTCGAAGCCGCGCGCTGCGTCGTCGGCGCCCGCAGCGCCCGCGGCGGCGCTGCCCGCGTCCACGCCCGGCCGCACGCCCACGCCGAAAAAGCGCCCGACCGAGCCGACGCCCTCGATGGTGCGCGGCAATGAAAACGACGGCGTGCGCGTTCTCGCGCCGTCCGGCGGCATCGACGAGTAAAGGAAACCGCCATGCAACTGCACATGCAATTCGACAAGCGCGAGCTGCTGGACCGCGCAAAGCGCATGTTCGCGGGCTTCGACAAGCCGCTTGCGCTCATCGTGTTCCTGCTGCTCGGCGTCGGGATCGTGACGCTGTACAGCGCCAGTCTCGATATGCCGGGGCGCGTCGAAGACCAGCTGCGCAACATCATGCTGACCTTCGGCCTGATGTGGGTACTCGCCAACATCCCGCCGCAGATGCTGATGCGCTTCGCCGTGCCGCTCTATACGGTCGGCGTCGCGTTGCTGATCGCGGTCGCCGCGTTCGGGTTGACGCGCAAGGGCGCGAAACGCTGGCTCAACGTCGGCGTCGTGATCCAGCCATCCGAGATCATGAAGATCGCGATGCCGCTGATGCTCGCGTGGTACTACCAGAAGCGTGAAAGCAATATCCGCTGGTGGGATTACATCGTCGGCTTTGTGATTTTGCTGCTGCCCGTGGGTCTGATCGCGAAGCAGCCGGATCTGGGCACAGCGGTACTCGTGTTCGCGGCGGGCATGTTCGTCATCTATTTCGCCGGATTGAGTTTCAAGCTGATCCTACCGGTGCTGATTGCCGCGGTCATCGCGGTGGCGAGCATCGCGGTCTTCCAGGACAAGATCTGTCAGCCGGATGTCGTCTGGCCGATGATGCACGACTATCAAAAGCACCGCATTTGCACGCTGCTCGACCCGACGTCCGATCCGCTCGGCAAAGGCTTCCACACGATTCAGGCGGTGATCGCGATCGGCTCGGGCGGCACGTTCGGCAAAGGCTGGTTGCAGGGCACGCAGGCGCACCTCGAATTCATCCCCGAAAAGCACACCGACTTCATCTTCGCCGTTTTCTCCGAGGAGTTCGGGCTCGCGGGCGGGCTCGTGCTGCTCTTCCTCTACATGGCACTCATCGCGCGCGGGCTGTTCATCGCGGCGAACGGCGCGACCTTCTTCGGGCGATTATTGGCCGGTTCGCTCACCCTCGCGTTCTTCACGTACGCGTTCGTCAATATCGGGATGGTGAGCGGCATTCTGCCCGTGGTCGGCGTGCCGCTTCCGTTCATGAGTTACGGCGGGACCGCGTTGACGACGCTCGGCGTCGCGGTCGGGCTGATCATGAGCGTCGCTCGTCAGAAACGGCTGATGCAGAGTTAGCGTTTCGCCGTCCTTCTTTCAAACGCAAAAGCCGCGGCTCCCCCGCGGCTTTTTGCTTTTTTGGAGCCTGCCTTCACTGCGGCTTCTGCTGCTCCAGTTCCGCGCTCAACTGCAGATACTTCAGCTTGGCGGCCGGATCGCCCTGCGCCGCCGCAGCAGCGTAATAGGCACGCGCGACATTCAAGTTCCGCTCGACGCCATCGCCGCCCCGCTCATAGAACGAACCCGCGACATATTGCGCGGTCATGTCGCCGCCTTGCGCCGCTTTCTTGTACCAGGTGAACGCCTGCGTGTTATCGCGCGTGGTGCCGCGTCCATCGAGAAACTGATTGGCGAGCGCGAGTTCGGCCTGCACGTGCCCCTGATTCGCCGCGCGCAGGAACCAGCGATGCGCTTCCGCCGGATCTTTCTCGACGAACTGTCCATCGTCGTACATCTTGCCGTAGACGTATTGCGCGTGGGTCATGTTCGCGTCGGCGGCGCGACGCAACCATTTCTTGCCTTCCGGCACGTCAGCCGCGCCACCCTCGCCGTTGAGCAGCATCATCGCGTAATTGAACTGGGCGAGGCGGCTGCCCTTCTGCGCCGCGCGCCGGAACTCCGAGCGCGCCGCGACGAGGTTGCCGGCGTTGTAATCGGCCACGGCGTTTTGCGTGGTGATATCCGTCGGCTTGGGCGCGTCGTCGGCGTGGGCGGCGCCGATCGATATCGACAGGCTCACCGCGGCGAAAGCCGACGCGATGGCGATTTTCATGATCTCGCCTCCTGCAACGCCTGACGCGTCGCCTTCAACAGCCACATCACATCCGCGCCGATCGCGACGAGCTTGATGCCCGCCTGCGCGTATTGCTTCGCGCTGGCCGCATCGAGCGCGAAGATGCCGCTCGCGATGCCCGCTCGGTTTGCAGCATCGACAATTTTCGTGATCGCCGCCTGCACGTCCGGATGCTTGCCGTCGCCGAGATGACCGAGGCTCGCCGCCAGATCCGCTGGACCGATGAACAGGCAATCGACGCCCGGCGTCGCGGCGATTTCGTCGACGGCTTCGAGCGCCGCCACCGATTCGATCTGCACGATCGTCGCGATCTGCGCATTCGCGCTCGCCATGTAATCGCGGCGCATGCCGTATGCCGCCGCGCGCACCGCACCCGCGACGCCGCGCAAGCC
This sequence comes from Caballeronia jiangsuensis, assembly GCF_046030135.1. Lineage (NCBI taxonomy): Bacteria > Pseudomonadati > Pseudomonadota > Betaproteobacteria > Burkholderiales > Burkholderiaceae > Caballeronia > Caballeronia jiangsuensis. The sequence continues at coordinate 44,241 of NZ_JAQQDB010000015.1, read as the reverse complement.
TTGCAGCGCCGATTCCGTCGGATACTGCGTGAGCCGCACGATGCGCGCCGCCTCTTCGGCCGATTGCACGTTCGGGAACATCAGCGTGCGCGCGCCCGCGTCGAGTGCGCGTTTGACTAGCCAGCCTTCGTTGGCCGGCACGCGCACGATCGGCTCGCTCGGCAGATGCGCGGCGGCGATCGCGCGCAGTTGAGCGACGACGTCCGCGCTATCGTTCGGCGAGTGCTCCATGTCGATGCAAAGCCAGTCGAAGCCCGCATGTGCGAGCGCTTCGGCGGCATCGGCGCTGCCGAGCGACAGCCACAGTCCGAACAACGTGCCCGGTTCGGAAAAGCGCTGCTTCAGGGGATTGGTGAACGTGCTCATCGCGCGGCTCCTTCAGCAGTTTGAAGGATGACCGCGCGCGGTCGCGCAAATGAAAACGACAGAAGAAGTGACGGCATGCGTGCGCTCCGTGTCTCGTCGCCTCGGGTGGCGGGCGACTCATCGGACGATCATACCGTGACGAACGCGCGCGCGCCGGACGTGCTCAGGGCCGCCCGCGCGCGAAAAATCAGCCGCGCTCGACGTCGGCCCAGCAGTTCGGCGTTTCGAAGAGACGCACGCGCTTCAGCTTGAGATTGACACCGTAATGGGCGTCGTAGACGTCGGCGAGAATGTTGAAGGCAACCGCCGCCAGGTTCTCCACGGTCGGAATGCGATCCAGTACGACAGTCTTGTGATCCGGCAGCGTCTGCAGGAATTCGCGCACTTTGACATCGCCTTCATAAACGATGAACGCGTGATCCCACTTGTTGACGAGATGTTCCATTGCCAGGGCTTTCACGTCGGCGAAGTCCATCACCATGCCGCGGTCGGGCGCGCCTTCCACGTCGACGAGATCGCCTTGCAGCGTGATTTCGAGCACGTAGCGATGCCCGTGCAAATTGCGGCACTGGCTGCGGTGATCGGGAATGCGGTGGCCCGCATCGAATTCGAGTTTTCGGGTAATCGTCTGCACGTCGGCTGACCGTCTTATCAGGGGATGTTCAAATATTTGTGCGTCTGCATCGACAGGCGCCACTTCGGATGGCGCTTGCACCAGTCGATCGCCAGCTTCGTGTTGATGTCGCGCGACGGGCCGTCCATCGGCTGCACGAGAAAGTACTCGAAGTCGAGCTTCTCGTAGTCCGCCAGACGCTGGTTGTCCTGCGGCACGACGACCTTCAATTCGTTGCCCTTTGTGACGACGAGCGGCGCATCGGCTTTCGGGCTCACGCAAATCCAGTCGATGCTCTCGAGCACGGGCAGCGAGCCGTTCGTTTCGATCGCCATTTCGAAGCCGGCTTCATGCAGCGCGTCGACGAAAGGCTGATCGATCTGCAGCATCGGCTCGCCGCCCGTGCACACCACGAATCTGTGCGCCGCACCTTCCGGCCACAGCGATGCAATCTTCGCGACGAGTTCCGCCGGCGTCCGGTACTTGCCGCCGTTCTCGCCGTCCGTGCCGACGAAATCGGTGTCGCAAAACTGGCACACCGCGTCCGCGCGATCTTCCTCGCGCCCCGACCACAGATTGCAGCCCGCAAAGCGGCAGAACACGGCCGGGCGCCCGGCATTGGCACCCTCGCCCTGCAACGTGTAGAAGATTTCCTTTACCGCGTACGTCATGACTGCCCTGTGAATCTCGTAAAACCCGTCGTAAAAATCAAACCGGCGCGATGGTGACCTGTTCGCCCGCACGATACGCCTCGTAACCGCGCTTGCGCAGCTTGCACGCCGGGCACTGACCGCAACCGAAGCCCCAGTCGTGCAGTTCGGCGCGCTCGCCGACATAACACGTGTGCGTTTCGACGCGGATCAACTCGACGAGCGATTCGCCGCCGAGCGTTTCCGCGAGCCGCCAGGTGTCGGCCTTGTCGAGCCACATCAGCGGCGTTTCCAGCGCATAGCGCGTTTCCATGCCGAGATTGAGCGCGACTTGCAGCGCCTTCATCGTGTCGTCGCGGCAATCCGGATAGCCGGAAAAGTCCGTCTCGCACATGCCACCGACGATCACCTTCAACCCGCGCCGATACGCCACCGCCGCGGCAATCGTCACGAACAGCAGATTGCGGCCCGGCACGAACGTGTTGGGCAAGCCGCTCGCGTTCGCCTGAATCTCGATCTCGCGCGTCATCGCGGTATCGCTGATCGCGCCGAGCACGGACAAATCGATCATGTGATCTTCGCCCAGGCGCTCGGTCCACTGCGGAAACTCGCGCGCGATCGCAGCGCGAAAGCCGTCGCGGCATTCGAGTTCCACGCGATGGCGCTGTCCATAGTCGAAGCCGAGCGTCTCTACCGTCTTGTAGCGTTCGAGCGCCCAGGCGAGGCAAGTGGCCGAGTCCTGGCCGCCGGAGAACAGCACGAGCGCGCTGTCTTTAGCGTCTATCCGAGTCACCGTGAAAACTCCGTACTCCGTGAATGAATTGGCGTCGCACGCCGCACAGGCAGTCGGAACGACCGGACTTCACCTTGCGCGGCGCGGGCGCGACGCCCGCGAGTCCAGTATAGGCCGGCGACCTTCGCCTGGATGCGCACGCCCTTTATGCCGCCGATAGCGGAATTCGAGACGGATGATCGGGCGCCGGTGAAGGTTCCGGCGCGTCGCACGAGCGATTCGGAGCGTCGAAAAGAAAAGGACTTGCGGGCCCGAGGACGAGGCAAGTCCTTAATTCGGCGGGAATTTTAGCACGGAGCACGGTTGTTCGCCGAGCTCGGCGTGCGTGGCTTCGACGGACGGTTTTTGTTTGGCGGCGAGATCGGCACTATTTGCCGCCACCAAGCCAGTTGAGCCGGCAAATTATGGAAATCCGCTTAACCCGGTCGGCGTCCGGTCGTTATACAGACAAATGACTGCCTGAACAAAAACACGACCAGCAATTCCTTCCGGCTCTACAGCTAACTCCATGTGATGGCGCGATCGTTCGATCGGATCGTGCAGGAGCTATTCGTTCGCATAACGAACGGATTCTTTGATTTCCAAACCCTTCCGCGGGAGACGCGGACCCGCAGGTCTGTTTCCGATCCGCTCTTTTCCAACGGCGCTCCGGGAACTGCACCAATTTCGCCGATGCATAACTCTCTATTTAGTACTACACACAATGAAAAATTACATTCAGACCAACTTTCGGGCCAACCGCATCTTCGGCGCTCTTTCCGTACCTCGAGCGAAGCTGATCGCCGTCGCGGTCACGACCAGCTTGCTGCTCGGCGCATGCGGGGGCGGTAGCAACGAAGCCTTCGACACGGCCTCCACCGCAGCCGCTGCCGTGGCGAATCGCAACGCGAACGTCGTCGTGAAGAACGCGACGGCCGGCGGCAGCATCTTCTACGGCGCGAACGGCCACAACAACGAGGGCGGCGCCTACGACATCTCCAGTCCGGCGCTACAACTCTCGCAGTTGCAGGATCTCGGCGTGAAGCTTTATCGGAACGAGGTGTACAGCCAGGGGACCGCAAACAAACTCGCGGGCATTGCGAAGACGATGGCCGCAGGCGGCGTCACCGTATATCCGGTGATGCTGATGAGCCTCGCCTTCAACAGCGAAACCGACGCCTACAACGCGGGCTATCAGCTCGGCGTCTGGACGGCGACCGCGTACCAATACCCGTACTACGAAGTGACGAACGAACTCGACGCCAACGCGCTCACCGGCAATGTCGACGGCGTCTATCCGCAGCAATTCGACAACGCCAAATTCCAGATCGCGCGCGGCGTGATTCGCGGGATGATCGCCGGCGTGAAGTCGGTCGATCCGAACGGCAAGATCATCATGGGCGGTGGCACGTGGCTGCACTACGGTCTCGATCAGATGCTCGCCAACGGCACGCAACCCGACGGCACGACGGGTCATCCGGTCGTGAGCTGGGACATCACCGCGTGGCATTGGTACTCGGACATGGGCGACATCACGAACGCGTGCGGCGGCACGGGTTGCCACGACGTGCTCGCGACGTTGCAGCAGATGGGCAAGCCGATCTGGATCAACGAGTTCGGCGTGCGTCCGTGGCTTGGCAGCGATCAGCAGATCGCGGCTTACCTCGTCGGCAACAAGATGATGGCGGAGTTCGTCGCGGTGGCGTCGAAGTACAACATCCAGGCAATTCAGACGTACGAGCTGTATGACGATCCCGCAGGCGGCGAAGGCGCGTACGGTCTCCTGAAGAACGACGGCAAGACGCAGAAGGCGGCCTACACCGCGTTCAAGAATTTCGTCGCCGCGAATCCGAAGTGAGGATCGGATAGCTGAAAAAAAACGGGCAGTCCGCTCAAGCGAACATGCCCGTTTTTCGCAAGTAGAAAATGAAAAAGCCCGAGAGCGATGACACTCTCGGGCTTTTTGCATTCTGGTGGCCTGGGGCGGAATCGAACCACCGACACGCGGATTTTCAATCCGCTGCTCTACCAACTGAGCTACCGGGCCAACGAAGAGGTGAAACTATAGCAGACTCATTTGCGCCCCTCAAGCCCCTCCGTGCATTTTTCTAAAAATGTCCGGGGGCCGCGCTTAAACCTCGTTCTTGTTCTTTCCGAGATCGACGCCCAGTTGCTTCAGCTTGCGATAAAGATGCGTGCGCTCGAGCCCCGTCTTCTCGGCGACGCGCGTCATGCTGCCGTTCTCGCGTGCGAGGTGATACTCGAAGTAAGCGCGCTCGAACGCATCGCGCGCATCGCGCAACGGGATATCGAACGAGATGGATGCCGTCTGCCCCGCCTGACCCTGCGACGCGCCGCCTGCCGCCGCGTCGCCCGATGCGTTCAGCGACGATGCCGTCGGCAGCGCGGCCGCCACCGGCACGCCCGATGCCATCGCGCTCGCAGGAGGCTTCGCTATCGTCGACACGGGTGCCGCTGCGGAGCCATGCGCGAGTCCCTGCTCGACAGCCTTCAGGAGCTTCTGTAGCGCGATCGGCTTTTCGAGGAAGTTGAGCGCGCCGATCTTCGTCGCCTCGACGGCCGTGTCGATGGTCGCGTGCCCTGACATCATGATCACCGGCATCGTCAGCTTGCCCTGCGCGGCCCACTCCTTGAGCAGAGTCACGCCGTCGGTATCGGGCATCCAGATGTCGAGCAAAACGAGATCGGGTGTCTGCTGCAGGCGGTAATCGCGCGCGTGCTGCGCGTTCTCCGCTACTTCAACAACATGGCCTTCGTCGCTTAGGATCTCGGAGAGCAGTTCCCGGATCCCCATTTCATCGTCTACCACCAGGATGGTTGCCATTTACGCTGCCCTTGTCTGCACTGTTGCTTTTGTCGTTCCCTGATTCGCCGCCGAACCGGCACCCGGACGTGTTGCGCCGGGCGCCGCGGTATCGTCCGCGAGTTGTAGAAACAGAATCGATATCTGCGCGCCCTCGATCACATCCGCGGTCTTCGAGCGGTTGCGTATGTCGATGCGCGCGCCGTGCTCGTCGACGATCTTCTTCACGGTTGCAAGTCCCAGGCCCGTGCCCTTTGCCTTAGTCGTCACGTAAGGCTCGAAAGCACGCGAAAGGATACGCGCCGGAAAGCCGGAGCCGTTATCCGAGACCGTAAGGCGAACCGCGACACGCGCATGCCCCGAAGCATCGGGCTCGCCATATTCTACTGTCCTCGTTTCGAGCAGCACGCGCGGCTCCGCGACGTCCGCCACCGCATCCTGCGCGTTCTGCAGCAGGTTGTGGATCACCTGGCGGATCTGCGTTGCGTCGCCCCGAATCACGGGCAGCTTCGCGAGGTCCACCTTGATCGGCGTCTTGCCATCTTCGATGCCGTAGAGCGTCAGCACTTCCGCGACGAGATCGTTCAGTTGCAGATTGCCGAGCACCGCGGGCGGCGTGCGCGCGTATTCGCGGAAGTCGTCGACCATCTGCTTCATCGCCTGCACCTGATTGACGATGGTCGTCGACGCCCGCTTGAGCACGTCCGCATCGGACGGCGCGAGTTTGTCCGCGAGTTTCATCTGCAAGCGTTCGGCGGAAAGCTGGATCGGCGTGAGCGGATTCTTGATCTCATGTGCGAGACGGCGCGCGACCTCGCCCCACGCGACCGAACGCTGCGCCGAGATCACGTCGGAGATGTCGTCGAACACGACGACGTAGCCGGTGGTTTCGGCATCGTCGCTATCGCTTTCGGTCACGCTCAGCAACTGCGTGCCGCGCACGAGAAGCGTCAGCGGATCGTTCTCGCCGGGCACCGTCACCGCGACCTGCTGCTGCCAATGACCGCGATCGCCGATCGGATGGCCGCTGCCGACTTCGGCCGCATCGCGCTCCGCGAAAGCCTTCTTCACCATCGTGCCGAGTTCGGCGAGGACGCCGATCTGATCGAGCGGCTGATTGAGCAGCGCGCCGAACGGCTGGCGGAAGATGCGCTCGGCGCCGCGATTCGCGGTGGTCAGGCGGAACTGCCGGTCGAACACGAACACGCCCGCCGTCAGATTCGCGAGGATGCTTTCGAGATACGCCTTCGAATGCTCCAGAGCGACGCGGTTGTTTTCGACCGCCGCGCGCGCCTCGGAAAGCTGGCGCGTCATCGCGTTGAAGGACTGCGTAAGGAATCCCAGTTCGTCGCGCGAGTTGATCTCTCGTTTGGGCGTGTAATCGCCTTCGGCCACTTCCTTCGTACCTTGCGCGAGCAGAAACAGCGGCCGCGCGAGCTGATTGCCGAGCGCGAGCGCGAGCATCATCGCGATGAAGGTCGCGAGAAAGAGCGCGAGCGTCAGCGTGCCGATATACATCTTGCGCAAGCCCGTGCGCCCGAGCCGCTTTTCCTGATACTCGCGATACGCGCGCTGCACGGCGTCGGCATTGCGCGCGAGCTCCTGACTCACGGGTTGCTCGATCTGCAGGAAGCGATCGACATGCTGGAATTCGGTTGTAGTAGTCGGATCGGGGATCTTCGTGACCACGCGCAGACGCAGCGCGCCCTTCGGTCCATTCGATTTCGGATCGCCGTCGATCTCGCCCTCGATCGCGCCATACGGATGATCCTGCGCCTCCCTGAGCATCGTGCCGGTCGGCTCGTTGGCGGGCAGCAGCGCGTAGTAGTTGCCCGAGGCCTGCGCGACAGTGCGAAGCCCCGGCACTCTCAGCGAGCTGTTGTTCGATGCGAGATCCTCGCGGTTGTACTGATCGCGCGGCCGCTCGAACACGACCGCGTCCTGCACGCCGTATTGATCGCGCAGGCGCAGGAGCGACAGCGTGAGACTCGACGGATCCGCGCTTGCGAGCTGATCGCTCATCTGCCGGCCGCGGTTCTTGAAATCGGCGAGCGATGATTCGAGCATGCCGCGGCCGAGCGTCAGGCCCGACGAGAGCGCTGTCTCGACGTTCACGTCGAACCACGATTCGATGCTCCGCGACACGAACTGATACGAGACCACATAGATGATCGCGCCCGGCACGACACCGACGAGCGCGAAAATGAAGGCGAGCTTCGCGAGCAATCGCGTGCCGAAACGCCCCTGCCTCACCCGCGACACGATGATGATGAACAGGCTGATGACGATCAGCATGAACACGACCGCCACCGCGACGTTCGCCGCGTAGAGCCAGCCGTAGTAGCGGTCGAAGAATTCGGTGTTCGCACTGGCGAGCGCGAGCATCACGAGCAGCAGAACTGCCGTGAGCGCCACCGTGGAGACCAGCAAACGGACGACGAAACTCTTGATGTCCGTGCGGCCGCGTCGAAATCTATTTCGCACGTTCTGCCGCCGTAAAAGTAAAACGCTTCCAGTCCGAGGAAAGGTTCCAGTCGCGGTTATTCACCGCGTCGATCTGGAACGGCTTGGGCATGAGCGCGATGTCGAGCTGCATGCGCACCGATGCGGTATAGGTTTCGCCGCCATGCACCTGATTCCGGTCGATGACGTGCCACGAAGTCACGTGCTTGATGACCGCGAGTGCCTCATTGAGCGAGGCGAAACGCAACTGCAGGCCGCCCGTCGATACACGATACTCGTTCGTCAGCGGCTGATACGAAAGCCGGATGCTCTGCGACACATTGACCGGCTCTTCGTCGAACCAGTACCAGCGCGGCCTCGACAGATTGAAATCGATCGTGAAATAGAGCGGCACGCTGCGGTTCACGGCATCTTCGAGGCTGTTGTTCAGGTCGAAGTCGAAATGCGCGTCGAGACTCCAGCCGGCGTTGTCCGCTTGCAGCGACGCGCGCTGCACGGCGATCGTCTCGGCAAACGCGGGGTCGGCTGCGGCGAAAGCCAGCCAGAGCGTCAGCGCAGTCCAGATGACGGCCGCGAGCCGAAGCGGAAAAAAGCGTTTGATCGTCACCGTTTCTGAAAGCGCGCGTAGAAGAATCCGTCGTGGTCCGCGAAGGTCTCCGCGTCCCGATCCGGGTTCGCGAGATTTGTACCGTCCGGTGAGCCTTGCACCGCGCCCGCGCTTGCGCGCGCCGCTGTCGGTAACAATTGCCCCGGCGCGTCCAATCGTACCGCATCTTCATGCGCGGTTCCAAACCAGCGGGCCTGTTCTTCGCCTTCCTCGGGAAAGATGGAGCATGTCACGTACAGCAGCTCGCCGCCCTTCGCGACGAGCGGCCACAGCGCGCTCACGATGCGCCGCTGCTCGGCGACGAGCGCATCGATGTCCGATGGGCGCCGCAGCCAGCGGATATCCGGATGACGGCGCACGATGCCCGACGCCGAGCACGGCACGTCGGCGAGAACGCGATCGAACGGCGCGCCGTCGAACCATTGCGCGGGATCGCCCGCGTCGCCCACTTCGATTTGCGCCTCGAGCTTCAGGCGCTTCAGATTCTGTCCGATGCGGCCCGAGCGCTCCGCGTCGCTTTCGAGCGCGATCAGATCGACGGTCGCGAGTTCGAGAATATGCCCCGTCTTGCCGCCCGGCGCGGCGCACGCGTCGAGCACGCGCATGCCGTCTTTCAGGCCGAGCAGTTGCGCCGCGCGTTGCGCGCCCGCGTCCTGCACAGAGACGACGCCTTCGTCAAAGCCCGGAATGCGATCGACGGGCATCGGCGTTTTCAGGCGCACTGCGTGAAGGCCCGCGGCTTCGGCCTCGACATGCGCGTTTTTGAGGCGCGCGAGATATTGATCGACGGTGGCGTGACGTGCATTCACCCGCAACGTGAGCGGCCCGTGCTCGTTGCCCGCTTCGAGAATGCGCTCCCACGCATCGGGCTGTCCGCGCTTCACGGCGTCGATCCACCATTGCGGATAATTCCATCGCGCGACGGGGTCCTTGCGCGCCTCATCGATGAGCGTTTCGCGCTCGCGCAGGAAATTGCGCAGCACCGCGTTGACCAGACCCTTCGCGAACGCGAATTCGCGCCGCGCCGCGATCACGCTCACCGCCTGATCGACGACGGTGAAAGGCGCGTAGGCCGCGTGCGCTTCGTCGTCGGTCAGCAGCGTGAACGCGCAGACGAGCACGTTCGCGACATGCGGCGGCGGCGCCTTCTTCACGAGCTTGCGCAGGAGCGCGTCGGCGAGCGCGAGACGGCGCATCGCGCGATACGCGATGTCCTGCACCGCGCCACGCGCCTCCGCGTGCTTCGCCGACGCGATGACTGTCTGCAACGCGGCCGGCAGCGCCGAACCCGCGCGCACCGCGCCCACGGCCTGCGCCGCGCAATCGAGCGCGAACGCGAGCGAATCGGGCGCGAGATGGATGGCGCTCAGGCGGGAATGCGCGGCGGCGGGCCGCCGGGAAGGCTTGTCGGTCATGGAGAAACGAGAACGGTCGAGCGGCAAGTGGATGGCTTGCGTGAACGAGGATTGTAACTTGCGGGGATCGCGCGCCCCGACGGGCGGCCGACGACAAGCAAAAAGGCCGTTCCGGCGCAACCGGAACGGCCTTCGTTACGAGTCGATTGTCTTAGAAGCGATCTTAGAAGCGGCCCGTGCGCGCCATTTCCATCAGACGCGCGACACGCTCTTCCGTCGCCGGGTGCGTCGAGAACAGATTCGCGATGCCGCCGCCCGAGAGCGGATTCATGATCATCATCTGCGCGGTCGCCGGATGCGCTTCTGCTGTCGGGAACGGCACGCCGGTGGCGTAAGCGTGAATCTTCTCCAGCGCCCTCGCGAGCGCTTGCGGGTCGCCTGAAATCTCCGCGCCGCCGCGGTCGGCTTCGAACTCGCGCGCACGCGAAATCGCCATCTGGATCAGCGCGCCGGCGATCGGCGCGAGAATCGCCACCAGAATGCTCGCGATCGGATTCGACGGACGGCCTTCGTCGTCGCGCCCGCCGAAGAACATCGCGAAGTTGGCGAGCGCGGAGATCGCGCCGGCCATCGTCGCGGAGATCGTCGAGATCAGGATGTCGCGATGCTTCACGTGCGCCAGTTCGTGCGCCATCACGCCGCGCATTTCGCGCTCGGACAGCACGCGCAGGATGCCCGTGGTCGCCGCGACCGCCGCGTGCTCGGGGTTGCGGCCCGTGGCGAACGCGTTCGGCGCGTCTTCGTTGATCAGATAGACGCGCGGCATCGGCAATTGAGCGCGCGTGGCCAGCTCGCGCACCATGCGATAGAACTGCGGCGCGGTGGTCTCGTCGACTTCCTGCGCGTTGTACATGCGCAGGACCATCTTGTCCGAGAACCAGTACGAAAAGAAATTCATGCCGAGCGCGATGATCAGCGCGAGCATCATGCCCTTCGATCCGCCAATTACACCGCCGATCACGACAAAGAGGGCCGTGATCGCAGCCATCAGCATCGCGGTTTTGACCCAGTTGAACATTTCCGGAGCTCCTCTCCCTAATACGCTGCGCTAAGTGCGCGGTTGCCCGGCCGACATGACCGGAGCCACGATTGTAAGCAAAATGTTAGATAGGGGTGTCCATCAATAATTCAATCCGCGTTTGCGCGATTTATCGATGCGAAGTCGCGAGCTTGATGCCCAGGCCGACAAACGCGCCGCCGACGCCGCGATCCAGCCACTTTTTCACGCCGGATTTGCCGGCGAAGCGCTCCGTGACACTACCCGCGATCCAGGCGACAAAGCTGTTCCAGACCGTGCTCATCGCGATGAATACGATGCCGAGCGTGAGGAAAGCGAGCGTTTTGTGCTGACTGTCCGCGGCGACGAATTGCGGAAAAAACGATACGAAGAACAGCACGACCTTCGGATTCAGCACATTCGTGACGAAACCCTGCGCGAAGAGCTGAAGCAGCGATTTCGGCGCGGCTTTTTCGTTTGTCTGCGCTTCGGAGGCGGCGTCGGCCTGGTCATGCTTCGTGAAAATCAGGCGCACGCCGAGATAGATCAGATAAATCGCGCCGGCAACCTTGATGACGGTGAACGCGGTCGCCGATGCGGCGAGGATCGCCGTCAGACCGAACGCGCACGCGAGCGTATGGATGATGCAGCCAGCCGAAATGCCGAGCGCCGACACGATGCCCGCGCCGCGCCCCTGAGCGACACTGCGTCCGACGATGTACGCAGTGTCGGGGCCGGGCGTGACGTTGAGAAGAAATACGGCGACGAGGAAGAAGGCAAAACCGGTGATGCCGAGCATCGAAAACTCCAGACGGGCGAATGCGTGTTGACAGCTGTTTATTTTAGCGCCGCGCCCGTTTCGCAGTCTCTTATTGGAGCGCGAAACGCTGGCCTTTCGCGAGCGACGCGCCCGCCAGGAATTCGCGCACCGGCAGGCGTTTGCCGCCGGGTTTCTGCAATTGCGTGAGTTTCAGCGCGCCGCCGCCGCAAATCACGACGATGCCGTCCGATGAAACCTCCGCGATGGTGCCGGGTTCCGCGCTCGAAGAAACATCGACCGGTTGCGCGGCCCAGATCTTGATCGCGGCGCCGTCGAGCGTGCCGAACGCGCCGGGAAACGGATCGAATGCGCGAATCTGGCGCGCCAGTTCTTCCGCCGGACGCCGCCAGTCGAGCGCGGCCTCGTTCTTGGCAATCTTTTCGGCGTACGTCGTGCCTTCTTCGGGCTGTGGCGTGGACGGCAGCGAGCCATCACGCTCGAGATCACGCAATCCCGCGACGATCAACTCGGCGCCCATTTGCGCGAGCCGGTCGTGCAGCGTGGCCGTCGTGTCGTCGGGGAGAATTGCGGTGCGGGCTTCGCGAATCATCGCGCCGGTGTCGAGACCGGCGTCCATCTGCATCAGCGTGATGCCGGTTTCGGCGTCGCCCGCTTCGATCGCGCGATGGATCGGCGCGGCGCCACGCCAGCGCGGCAACAGCGACGCGTGAATGTTGATCGCGCCGCGCGGCGGGATATCGAGCACTTCTTGCGGCAGGATCAGCCCGTAAGCGGCGACGACCATGACATCGTGCGGCGTTGCGCGCAACAGGTCGATGGCCTCCGCCGCTTCCTGCGGATACTTGCCCGCGCGCCGCAGTGAAGTGGGCTGCGCGACCTTCAAGCCATGCTCGAGAGCGAAGCGCTTCACCGGGCTTGCGTTCAGCTTCATGCCACGCCCTGCGGGCCGATCGGGCTGCGTGAGCACGAGCGGCACGGAAAATCCCGCCGCATGAAGAGCCGCGAGCGCGGCGGCAGCGAATTCCGGCGTCCCGGCGAAAACCACGCGCAACGATTGAGTCATCGGTTACAGCGCCTTTTCCAGCTTCTTCATCTTGCCGCGAATGCGCGTCTGCTTGAGCGACGACAGATATTCGACGAACACGTGACCCGCCAGATGATCCATCTCGTGCTGGATGCAGACCGCAAGCAGACCGTCGCAATCGAGTTCGAAGGTTTCGCCCTTTTCGTTCAGCGCCTTCACGCGCACTTTGTCGGGACGCTCGACGAAATCGTAAATGCCGGGCACCGAGAGGCAACCTTCTTCCCATTCCTTCTTCTGGTCACTCGTCCAGACGAGCTCCGGGTTGATGAACACCATGAGCTGGTCGTGCGCGTCGGAGACATCGATCACGATCACGCGCTCGTGCACGTCCACCTGTGTCGCGGCGAGCCCCACGCCGGGCGCGGCGTACATCGTCTCGGCCATGTCGGCGACGAGCTTGCGGATGCGGTCGTCGACCACGGCGACGGGCTTCGCCACCTTGTTCAGCCGCTTGTCCGGGTAGTTGAGTATCTTGAGCAGAGCCATGATTCGGATTGTCTACGCGCGCCGCGGCACGTGTAAATCGGCCATTCGGCCAGGTTGCGGGTGAGTGGCGGCATGCCGAAGATATGCGGGCGAATCCAGTGGATTCGACGCCGCCGGCAAGCGGCCAATGGGCGTCGCGTCGGGCTTTGGACCACGCCTGAGCGACCTTTCTTTATCTGTTCCGGATCAAAAATCTTAACATGACGACCGCCGACCTGCCGACCGGGGAAGCCGCCCCGACACTCGATGCCGACGAACTGCGCGCATGGCTGCGGCTCGCGCACGCAAAGGGGCTTCGGCCGCTCGCGCTGCGCACGTTGCTCGGTGCTTTCGGCGGTCCCCTCGAAGTCCTGTCGGAGAGCTTTGCGTCGCTCGCCGAAATCGCCGACGCCCGCGCCGCCGAGGCCGTGCTCGCGCCGCCGGAGGAAATCGAAGGCGTTCCGTTCGACGACTATATTGAAGCGGCTTTCGTGTGGGCAGCCGAACCGGGCAATCACATTCTCACGCTCGCCGACGCCACCTATCCGCAGGCGCTTCTCACGATGCCGGACCCGCCGCCGCTGCTCTACGCGAAAGGCCGGCTCGAACTTCTGCAGGCGCGCGCGGTGGCTATCGTCGGGAGCCGGCACGCCTCGCCGCAAGGACTCGAAGACGCGCGCCGCTTTGCCCGCGTGCTGTCGGATGCGGGGCTCGCGGTGGTGTCCGGTCTCGCGCTCGGCATCGACGCATCCGCACATCGCGGCGCGCTGGAAGGCGCCACGGGCACGGTCTCCGTGATCGGCACGGGCGCCGATCTGGTCTATCCGGCGGCACATCACACGCTCGCGCATGAAATCGCCCGCGAAGGCGCGATGCTCTCGGAATGGCCGCTCGGCACGCCGGCGCGCTCCGCCAATTTTCCCCAGAGGAACAGGCTGATTGCGGGCATGTCGGGCGGCGTTCTGATCGTCGAGGCCGCGATGCGTTCCGGCTCGCTCATCACCGCCCGGCTCGCCAACGAAATGGGGCGTGATGTCTTCGCGATTCCCGGCTCGATTCACGCGCCGCTCTCGCAGGGTTGTCATCGGCTGCTCAAGCAGGGGGCGAAGCTCGTCGAAACGCCGGAGGACGTGCTCGAAGAGTTCGGTTTTTCGCCAGCGACGGCACGCGCGGCTTCCACAGCGGCGAGACGCGCCAGGCCGCGTCCGGTCAGCGCCTCTTGGGCATCGGCGCGAGCGGATGAAGCCGACAGCGCGATCGACGGCGACGCCAGCCGCGTTCTCGACGCGCTCGGCCACGCGCCCGCGACGCTTGAAATCCTCGCGATGCGCACTGATCTGGATGGTGCGGCGCTCCAGGGCGCGCTGCTGCAACTGGAACTATCGGGCCACGTGGCCGCGCTTGCGGGCGGCCGCTACACGGCGGTGGAGCGCTCGTGATGCCGCATCGTGCTACATTCGCGGAAAAATGAGCAATCCCTGCAGTCGATACCAATAAAGGATTTCGCACCCGCCATGTCCGCGCTGAATCTCGATACCGATGCCGATCGCATCGCGGAGCGCATCGCCGTGCCCGGCACGCTGTTCGTCGCCTGCCTGTGCGCGGAATGGTGCGGAACCTGTCGCGAATATCGCGAAGGGTTCGACAGGCTGGCGGCCGCGCATCCGGAAATCTGCTTCGCCTGGATCGATATCGAGAATCACGCCGATCGTTTCGATGACCTCGACGTCGAAAATTTTCCTACCATCCTGATCGAGGACGCCGTTACGACGCGCTTCTTCGGCACGGTGCTGCCGCAGGCGTCCATCGTCGATCGGATGCTGACCGATCTGACCGCGCTGCCGGGCATGGTCGGGGCGCCCAAACTGCGCCCGGCGCTTGCCACGGCCTGATCGCGGCGCACGCGAAACGCGCGTTTTGCGCTTCTCGCCATGCGCTTCGCGAGCCGGATATTGAACCGCCCCGATTCCAGCTTCGACGCCCGCCGCGCAAAGCGTGTGCTATAAAGCGGCGTTAAAGCAGTCCAAACCGGGCCGCTGCCAGTTACCAACTATTTGAGTCATGTCCAAAGCCCTGATCATCGCTGAGAAGCCCTCCGTCGCGAACGACATCGCGCGTGCGCTGGGCGGCTTCACCAAGCATGACGAGTACTACGAGAGCGACGACTACGTGCTCTCGTCCGCAGTCGGCCATCTGCTCGAGATCGCCGCGCCGGAAGAGTACGACGTCAAGCGCGGCAAATGGAGCTTCGCCAATCTGCCGGTGATTCCGCCGCATTTCGACCTGAATCCGATCGCGAAGAGCGAGTCGCGCCTGAAGGTGCTGACGAAGCTGATGAAGCGCAAGGATATCGACCGGCTCATCAACGCATGTGACGCGGGGCGCGAGGGCGAGCTGATCTTCCGCCTGATCGCGCAGCACGCGAAGGCAAAACAGCCGGTGCAACGTTTGTGGCTGCAATCGATGACGCCCGCCGCGATCCGCGAAGGCTTCGCGAACCTGCGCAGCGACGCCGACATGCAGCCGCTCGCCGATGCCGCCCGCTGCCGCTCCGAAGCGGACTGGCTCGTCGGCATCAACGGCACGCGCGCGATGACCGCGTTCAACAGCAAGGGCGGCGGCTTCTTTTTGACGACTGTCGGTCGCGTTCAGACGCCTACGCTGTCGATCGTCGTCGAACGTGAGGAAAAAATCCGTCGATTCGTTCTGCGCGATTACTGGGAAGTGCGCGCCGAATTCATCGCCGCGAAGGGCCTGTACGAAGGCCGCTGGTTCGATCCGAAGTTCAAGCGCGTCGAAAACGATCCCGAACAGCGCGATTCGCGCCTGTGGAGTCTCCCGGCGGCGGAATCGATCGTCGCAGCATGCCGCGGCAAGACCGGCGTCGTGACCGAGGAATCGAAGCCGTCGACGCAAATGTCGCCGCTGCTCTTCGATCTGACCAGCTTGCAGCGCGAAGCCAATGGCCGTTTCGGTTTTTCGGCGAAGAACACGCTCGGCCTCGCGCAGGCGCTGTACGAAAAGCACAAGGTCCTGACCTATCCGCGTACCGATTCGCGCGCGCTCCCCGAGGACTACATGAGCACGGTCAAGGACACGATGACCATGCTCAAGGAGAGCAACAACTATCTGCCGTTCGCGAAACAGGTGCTCGACAAGGGCTGGGTGAAGCCGAACAAGCGCATTTTCGATAATTCGAAGATCAGCGATCACTTCGCCATTATCCCGACGCTGCAGGCGCCGAAATCGCTGTCGGAACCCGAGCAGAAGCTGTACGACCTCGTCGTGAAGCGCTTCCTGTCGGTGTTCTTCCCGGCGGCGGAATATCTCGTGACCACGCGCATCACCGAAGTCTCGGGACATCACTTCAAGACGGAAGGCAAGGTGCTCGTCGAGCCGGGCTGGCTGCAGATCTACGGCCGCGAAGCCGCGGGCGAAGACGGCAACCTCGTGCCGGTGCAGAAGGACGAAAAGGTCGATGTCGAGAAGGTCCAGGCGCACGGCCTCGTGACCAAGCCGCCCGCGCGCTACAACGAAGCGTCGCTGCTCTCGGCGATGGAAGGCGCGGGCAAGCTGGTCGAAGACGAAGAGCTGCGCGACGCGATGGCCGCGAAGGGCCTCGGCACGCCGGCCACGCGCGCGGCGATCATCGAAGGGCTGCTCGGCGAGAAATATATGGTGCGCGAAGGCCGCGAGCTCATCCCGACGGCGAAGGCGTTCCAGTTGATGACCTTGCTGCGCGGCCTCGGCGTCGAGGAACTGACCGCGCCGGAATTGACCGGACAGTGGGAGCACAAGCTTTCGCAGATGGAGCGCGGCAATCTGCATCGCGATGCGTTCATGCAGGAAATCGCGCGGATGACGCAGACCATCGTCAAGCGCGCGAAGGAATACGACTCCGACACGATCCCCGGCGATTACGCGACGCTCGAAACGCCGTGCCCGAACTGCGGCGCGCAGGTGAAGGAAAACTATCGCCGCTTCGCATGCACGAAGTGCGAATTCTCGATCTCGAAGATTCCGGGCGGCCGGCAGTTCGAAATCCCCGAAGTCGAGGAATTGCTGCGCGAGAAAACCATCGGGCCGCTGTCGGGCTTCCGCAGCAAGATGGGCCGTCCGTTCTCCGCCATCCTCAAACTCTCGCTCGACGACGAGATCAAGAACTACAAGCTCGAATTCGACTTCGGCCAGGATTCCGGCGGCGAAGACGGCGAACCGCCCGATTTCTCCGAGCAAACGCCAGTCGGCGCGTGTCCGAAGTGCCAGTCGCGCGTGTTCGAGCACGGCATGAGCTATGTGTGCGAGAACTCGGTGTCGAATCCGAAAACGTGCGATTTCCGATCGGGCAAGGTGATTCTCCAGCAGGAAATCGGCCGCGATCAGATGGAAAAGCTGCTGAACGAAGGCCGCACGGACCTGTTGACGAACTTCAAGTCGTCGCGCACAGGGCGCAACTTCAAGGCGTTTCTCGTGAAGCAGCCGGATGGCAAGATCGGCTTCGAGTTCGAGAAGAAGGAAGGCAAGCCGGCAGCGAAAACGGCGGCCAAACGTGGCGCGGCGGCGGAAACTCAGGCCGACAGCGGCGACGAAAGCGGCGACAGCGATGTCGCCGTAGCCGCCAAGACCACGTCCGCGAAGACCGCTGCAAAGAAAGCGCCCGCGAAAAAGGCGGCAGCGAAAAAGACCGCGGCGAAGAAGGCGAGCTGATCGCCCTCTTCTCCCGCTGAAAAAAAACCCCCGCGAATCGCTTCGCGGGAGTTTTTTCATTTGCGCGTTGCGCGAGCCCTTCAGAACGGCGAAGGCGCCGGCAAGCGCCCGCGCGAGCGCGAAGGCTTCGACAGCTTCGGCGCGAGTTCACCGTCGATGGGACGCGAGCGCGGCGGGGGCGTCGCCGCTTCGGTGGCGTGCTCGTAGTGCGGATGCGCGCCCGGTCTGCCGCGACCATCGCGAATCCATTGCTCGCCGAGCTGATGATTCGGCGTCTGGCTGAAATGCTCGACCAGATGATCGATAAAAGTGCGTACCTTCGCCGGCAAATGACGGCGGCTCGGATACGCGACGTTGATTTCGACCTGCGGCAATTGAAAATCGCCGAGCAGCCGCACGAGCTGGCCGCGCGTCGTGTCGTTGCCGATCAGATAGCTCGGCAAAATAGCGATGCCCATGCCGAGCAGCGCGAACTGCCGCAACATCTCGGTATTGTTCGCGATGATCACGTTCTGCGGCCGCACGCGCACTTCGCCGTCCGGGCCGGTGAACACGCGCTCGTCGCCCCAATATTCGGCCGGCAGGCTCAGACACGGATGCTCGAGCAGATGCTCGGGGCGCGTCGGCGTGCCGTGCGACTCCAGATACGCCGGCGTCGCGCAGACGGTCATGCAACCGGTCGTCAGACGCCGTGTGACGACACTGGCGCTCTTCACCTGACGCGCGATGACGATGCCGACATCGAAACCTTCCTCGACCAGATCGACCTGACGGTCCACGAGTGTCACGTCCGGCACGACCTTGGGATAGCGCTGCGCATACGTCTGCAACACCGGCGCGAGATTATGCAGACCGAACACGACGGGCGCGACGATCCTGAGCGAACCGAGAGGTTCGTGATTGCGCGCCACCACCATCTGTTCGACGTCTTCCAGTTCGTCGAGAATCTGCCGCGCCCGCTCCAGATACACCTGGCCGGACTCGGTGAGCGAGAGGCTGCGCGTCGTGCGGTTGAGCAGGCGCGTGCCGAGGCGGCCTTCCAGGTCCGCCACATGGCGCGTAGCTACCGCATTGGAGATGTCCATCGCGCTCGCGGCCCGGGCGAAACTTCCGAGATCGGCGACGCGGACAAACACCCTCATCGACTGCAAATGATCCATAAGACAACTCCTGCCGCTACACGGCTCGAATTCTGCTGCAAAGCAATTCAGGATTATCCTAGGACCGGCACTTTCGTGCAGAAGTTGCCGGGAAGCGCGAAAAAGTCGAAAAAAATCTGACAGTTAGGCGTCTTACGCGGATGAAAGATCACCGACTGTTGTCATCGGCACAACACTCGGCTAAGCAAACTCCGATCGACGCAACTTCAAAAAAGCTGGCGTCGTCAATTTTGACGGTATAGGCGATAAAAAATCGGGCCCGTCGATGCGGGCCCGAAATATGGGGATTGATTCAGTTTGTGAGACAAAGCCGGCGTGAAATCGCGCCGGACGATCCACTCATGCAGTCAGCCGCTTTTCCATTCCAGCCTTGGCCGCCGTCAGAGCCGCGGGCAGGCCGTGTTTCAACTTCGTGAAAAGCTCGTCATGCAGCGCGAGTTCGTCGCGCCAGGCGGCGTCGTTGACCGATATCACCTGCTCGAACTGCTCGCGCGTGAAGCCGAGCGCGCCCCAGTCGATGTCCTCGTAACCCGGCGAGATGCCGAAGGCGTGCTCCTCGCCCTTCGCCGTGCCCTCGACGCGGCCGATCATCCAGTTCAGCACGCGCATGTTCTCGCCGAAGCCCGGCCACACGAACTTGCCGTCGTCGCCCTTGCGGAACCAGTTGACGCAGAAGAACTTCGGCGCCTTCGCGTGCATCGCTTCCAGACGCTCGCCCATCTTCAGCCAGTGGCCGAAGTAATCGGCCATGTTGTAGCCGCAGAACGGCAGCATCGCGAACGGATCGCGGCGCACGACGCCTTGCTGGCCCGCGGCGGCGGCGGTGGTTTCGGAGCCCATCGTGGCGGCCATGTAGACGCCTTCCTTCCAGTCGCGGGCCTCCGTGACGAGCGGCACGGTGTTGGATCGGCGTCCGCCGAAGATGAACGCGTCGATCGGCACGCCGGCCGGGTTCTCCCAGTCCGGATCGATCGACGGACATTGCGACGCCGGCGCCGTGAAGCGCGCGTTCGGATGCGCTGCCTTCGCGCCCGTTTCGTTCGCGATTTCGGGCGTCCAGTCGCGGCCTTGCCAGTCGATCAGATGCGCGGGCGGGCTGTCGGTCATGCCTTCCCACCAGACGTCGCCGTCGTCGGTCAGCGCGACATTCGTGAAAATCACGTTTTCCTTCAGCGTCGCCATCGCGTTGAAATTGGTCTTTTCGCTGGTGCCGGGCGCCACGCCGAAATAACCCGCTTCCGGATTGATCGCGTAGAGCCGGCCGTCGCGGCCCGGCTTGATCCACGCGATGTCGTCGCCGATCGTCGTCACTTTCCAGCCCTGGAGATCGCTCGGCGGAATCAGCATCGCGAAATTGGTCTTGCCGCATGCCGACGGGAACGCCGCCGCGACGTGATACTTGCGCGCTTGCGGCGATGTCACGCCGAGAATGAGCATGTGCTCGGCGAGCCAGCCTTCATCGCGACCCATCGTCGAGGCGATGCGCAGCGCGAAGCACTTCTTGCCGAGCAGCGCGTTGCCGCCATAGCCCGAACCGAAGCTCCAGATTTCGCGCGATTCGGGAAAATGGACGATGTATTTCGTGTCGTTGCACGGCCACGGCACGTCCTTGCGGCCATCCGCGAGCGGCGCGCCGACCGAATGCACGCACGGCACGAACTCGCCGTCGGCGCCGAGCACGTCGTACACGGCGCGGCCCATGCGCGTCATGATGCGCATGTTCGTCACGACATACGGGCTGTCCGACAATTCGACGCCGATATGCGCGATCGGCGAGCCGAGCGGGCCCATCGAGAACGGCACGACGTACATCGTGCGGCCGCGCATCGAGCCGTCGAACAGGCCGTCGAGCGTGACGCGCATGTCCTGCGGATCGATCCAGTTGTTCGTCGGGCCGGCATCCTCACGACGCTGCGAGCAGATGAACGTGCGGTCTTCGACGCGCGCCACATCCGAGGGATCCGAGCACGCGAGGAAGGAATTCGGGCGCTTCTCGGGGTTGAGCTTTTTCATCGTGCCGGCTTCCACCATCTGCTGGCAGAGCCGGTCGTATTCCTCCTGCGAACCGTCGCACCATTCGATGCGGTCCGGCTTGGTCAGGGCCGCGACCTGCCGGACCCATTCGATGAGTTTTCGGTGCCGGACATAGGCCGGCGTTTTGATGTCGACGGCATTTTTATTGTTGTCTTCGACTACTGCGGGCTGGTTCATCGAGCTGTCTCCGTTCTTCTGCAATGAAAACCAATCACCCAACTGACGCTGCATGCGAGAGGCGTTTGCGACTCGAACCGCCGGGCGCTTTCGTGCGCTTCTGTACGCGCTTTCATCGCACGAAATGCGGTTCGCGAGCCAATGCGGCGTCACGGGCCTGAATTCTTTACACAGCAAACGTATCCCTCGCGGCTTGCATCGCAAAGGAACAAACTGTTAAAAAGAGATACTAAGTGGCCTGTCTCTTCGCGGATCATCGTGTTTTCCGCTAGTTGCGCTGGATTTCTTTCTCTATTGGCGCGGACGTACGAGGCTCCCGAAAAAAAGGGGAGTCAAGCATAACACCGCATTGCGTGAACCATGTGATGCAGCGCAATAAAGCGGAATAGAGCGCAATTTATCGGTATTTACCCGAATTTAAGTACTCCATTCTCGCTCTCCATAAAAAAGCAGCACGTTTGATGCCTAACAAAAGCCAATCAATGCCCATGAAAATCGCCATTCTCGATGACTACCAGGATGCCGTACGGAAGCTCGATTGCTTCCATCTGCTCGATGACCATGAGGTGAAGGTCTTCAATAACACGGTGCGTGGTCTCGGGCAGCTGGCGAGCAGACTCTCGGAAGTGGATGCGCTCGTGCTGATTCGCGAACGTACGCGCATCAGCTCACAATTGCTCGACAAATGCCCGAAACTGCGCATGATCAGCCAGACGGGACGCGCGGGCGGCGGTCATATCGATGTCGATGCGTGCACCGAGCGCGGCATCGCGGTGCTGGAGGGCACGGGCTCGCCGGTCGCGCCCGCGGAACTGACGTGGGCGCTCATCATGTCGGCGCAGCGGCGCATTCCGCAGTACGTCGCGAACTTGAAGCAAGGCGCGTGGCAACAATCGGGGCTGAAGACGTCCGCGCTGCCGCCGAACTTCGGTCTTGGTCAGGTGCTGCGCGGACAGACGCTCGGCATCTGGGGATACGGCAAGATCGGCAAACTGGTGGCCGGTTACGGCAAGGCGTTCGGCATGAACGTGCTCGTCTACGGGCGCGAGCATTCGCAAAGCGCGGCGCGCGAAGATGGCTTCGCGGTCGCGGAAAGCCGCGAAGCGTTTTTCGAGCAGAGCGACGTGCTCACGCTGCATCTGCGCCTGACCGATGACACGCTCGGCATCGTCAAGCAGGACGATCTGATGCGCATGAAGCCTACCGCGCTCTTCGTCAACACGAGCCGCGCCGAACTGCTCGAGGAGAACGCGCTGCTCAATTCGCTGCATCACAACCGGCCGGGCATGGTCGCGGTCGATGTTTTCGAGAGCGAGCCGATACTGCAAGGCTACGGCCTGCTGCGCCTCGAAAACGTGATCTGCACGCCGCACATCGGCTATGTGGAGCGTGAGAGCTATGAGCTGTATTTCGGCGCGGCGTTCAGGAACATCCTCGCGTTCGATGCGGGCGACACGTCGAGCGTCTTCAACAAGGAAGCGCTTCAGCACGTGCGCCGCCGTTGAGCTTCGGCTTCGGCTTCAGACGGTCGAGATTTCGATCGACGGCTCGCAGCGCACCGGAAAATTCACCGAGTTCGCGATGAAACAGAAACGGTGCGCCTCTTCGTGCAGGCGCGCCGCGAGATCGGCATCGCCGCCGGCGCCGATGGTCACGCGCGGGCGCAGCAGCACATCTACGAAGCGCCCGTCTCCCTTCGACTCTTCCTGCATCGTGCCGATGGCTTCATCGACATAACCGGTTACGACGAGCTTGTTCGTTGCGCACAGGTGCAGATACCAGAGCATGTGGCACGACGACAGCGACGCCACGAACAACTCCTCGGGATTGTGGCGCGCGGGGTCGCCGCGAAACGCGGGATCGCTCGACGCCTCGATCGCCGTCTTCGAGCCGACGCGCACGAGGTGGTCTCGCGAGTACGCGTCGTAAGCCGATGTGCCGGAACCGAGATTGCCCGTCCATTCGACGGTCAGTTCGTACGTATGCTTCTTCGCCACGGTCTGCTCCTCAAGCTGAATGCGAAGCGGTTTCAAGGAGACGCGGAAGGCGCTCGAGAAAATCCTCGCCGTCCGCGCGGCCCAGATCATAAGCATGCTGCATCTGGGACGGGCTCGTATAGTCCCAGCTCGAAATCGGCACCTTGCGCGATGGCTGGATGTAGACGCGCTTCTGCTCGCCGTGCGGCACGACGAACGTGCGCTCGCGCGGATATAGGCGCGTGACCATCACGAGCACGAGACCCGGTGACACATCGAGCGCGGCGACCGGGACGTTGTCGACCATGCCGCCATCGAGAACGGGACGGCCGTTGCGTCGCAAGATCGGCGTGAACGGCGGCGTGCTCGACGATTGCAGGATGAGGTCGGCGAGGTCTTCGACGGTCGAGCATTCCTGCGCTTTCACGAATTCGGGATGAAAACCGAGCGTCTGACCGAGCGTCGGATGCAGCGTCTTGCGGACGTATTTCTCGATGTTGTACGCGATCAGCCCCGCCGCGACCGCGCTGCGCGCGCCGAGCCAGCGCGGCAGATGCGATACGCCGATGCGGATTTCCGGCCCGTGCGCGAGCTCGTGGAAACGGTCCGCGAAGATGTCGAGCAGCGCCTGCCGATAGATGCGGTAATGCGGAAAAACGGACTGTCCACGCAGCAGGTTGCCCCAATAGGCGTTGCGCGTGTTGTCGCGCAGCGCGTGGGCGTAGTAGTCCATGACCCAGCGCGAATCGTTCGTGTAGAGCATGCAGGCGGTGGCCGCGCCCGCCGAAATACCCGCGATGATGCGCGGCTCGAGATTCAATTCCGGCCGGATGATGTCCCAGAATCCTGCTTGCCACCAACAGCGGTTTCCGCCGCCGGCGAATACGACTTGGTCGAACATTTATTTGTTGATGAGCGCGTAGGTGGTTGTCGCGTGAGCGGCGAGTTCGCCCTTGTCGTCGTGCATGTCGATTTCACCGAAGACGAGGTTGCGTCCGCGACGCTGGATGCGGGCGGTGATCAGCACGTCGCCTGCTTTCACGGGCCGCATGAACGTGGTGTTGAGCGATACGGTTGTCATCGGCCAGAGACCGCCCATGACGTGCGAGACGACGACGACCATCGCGGTGTCGGCGGCGGCCATCAAAACCTGTCCGCAGATGACGCCGCCCGCGTGACGCAAACGGTCCGAATACGGCAGACGCAGCGTGACGGCGTTCTCGGCGATCGATTCGGGCACGAGTTTCAACTCCTTGACCCACGGAGCCAGGATGCTGTCGAGCAAGGCGCTGATAGCGGTTTCGTCCATGGTTCCTTTTGCTTTTGCAGGGTTCACGGCCTTGGAGGATGCGTCATGATACCGGCCGTAAGTTGCGTGCGGACGCCCGTGGCAGGTGGGTTCGTCGGAAATATACGAATTTTTTTGCACGAGGGCTTGCGCTTCTGCAAAAGCACCCGCTATAATTTCGCTTCTGTTGGGGCGTTAGCTCAGTTGGTAGAGCAGCGGACTCTTAATCCGTAGGTCGAGTGTTCGAGTCACTCACGCCCCACCACCAGATCCAAAGGGCTGCGCAACGCGCAGCCCTTTTTCATTTCCGCGTCAAATCACATCCGCCCCACGCGCCGTCAACAACTCGCGCAACACCGAGCGATGACATCTCGCCTCCTCCTCGCAATAACACCCCACCGACATATTCGTCCGATGCGATAACGCCGCGAGCAGATCGAGCGTCTTGCTGGCATCCGGCTCGGCCATCTGCGCCTTGAACTTCTTCACGAAACCGCGCCACGCCTTGTCGTCTTCAGCGTGCAGCGCTTCCGTCACCAGTTCCTGCGTCGGCGAAAGCACCGGATACCACACGTCGTAAAAATCGCGCTTCGCGAATTCGGCCTTCGGCACCCCGCGCGGCGGCCGACGCACCGTGCCGATACGCAACCCTTCATCCTCAGCGCGCGGTGTCCCCAATCTGACGATTCGAATGCTCATTCCCCTGTCTCCTTCGATACTCGTCCGCCAAGCATAACCGCTGACATCGCTTTGAAAGCTCCCGGGCATCCGCAGAGCAAAACCCGCCATCTTCCCGTATCGTTTCGGATTATTCTCCGTTCGCTTACATCCGGAATTGCCGCCGTGCCCACCGAAGAACGCCTCCAAAATCTCCCGCACGATCCCGACGCCCCGATGACTCCGCTCGAGCGCCGTGGCATGGCCGCGATCCTGCTCTCGGTGGCGCTCGCGACGCTCGACACCGCGATCGCCAATACCGCATTGCCCGCCATTGCCGCCGATCTGCATACGACGCCCGCCGCGTCGGTCTGGATCATCAACGCCTATCAGCTCGCGATGGTCGCGACGCTGCTTCCCCTCGCGGCGCTCGGCGGCATCCTCGGCCATCGGCGCGTGTATCTCGGCGGACTCATCGTGTTTCTCGTCGCGTCGGCGGTGTGCGCCTTCGCGTGGTCGCTGCCGACGCTCGTCGCCGCGCGCTTGCTGCAAGGCCTCGGCGCGAGCGCGATCATGAGCGTGAACGCGGCGCTCATCAGCGCTATTTTTCCACCGCATCGGCTGGGGCGCGGCGTCGGGCTGAATGCGCTCGTCGTGGGCATCGCGTTCGCAGTCGGACCGACGGTCGCGTCGATCGTGCTCTCGCTCGGCACGTGGCCGTGGCTCTTCGCGGTCAACCTGCCCGTCGGCGTGTTCGCGCTGATGATCGCGTGGCCATCGCTGCCGCAGACCAAGCGCGCCGAGCATGGCTTCGATCGCGTCGCGGCCCTGCTCAATGTCGTCACGTTCGCGTCGCTGATTTTCGCGCTCGGCGAAGCGGCCCAGCGCGCACCGGCTCATACCGTGCTGACGGCGTTCGGCGTCGCGCTCGTCGCCGGCGTTCTTCTGCTGCGACGCGAACGCGGTCATCCCGCGCCGATGCTGCCCGTCGATCTCTTTCGCCGTCCGATGTTCGCGCTCTCGACGATGACCGCCATCTGCTCGTTCGCCGCGCAAGGGCTCGCGTTCGTGTCGCTGCCGTTTTTCTTCGAAAGCGTGCTGGGACGCAGCCAGGTCGAGACGGGATTTTTGATGACGCCGTGGTCCGCGCTCGTCGCATTGATGGCGCCGATCGCGGGACGCCTTTCCGATCGCCACGCGCCCGGCTTGCTGGGCGGCGTCGGGCTGGCGATTCTATGCGTCGGGATGGTGTCGCTCGCGATGCTGCCCGCGCAGCCGCATGCGCTGGAGATCTGCATCCGCATGGCGATCTGCGGCGCGGGCTTCGGCTTTTTTCAATCGCCGAATCTGAAGGCGTTCATGTCGAGCGCGCCGCGCGAACGCAGCGGCGGCGCGAGCGGCACGATCGCGACATCGCGGCTGATCGGGCAGGCGACGGGCGCGGCGCTCGTCGCGCTGTGCTTCAGCATCGCCGGAAAGCATGGCCCCGCGCTCGCGCTGTCGCTGGGTGCGGCGTTCGCGGGCGCGGGCAGTGTCGCGAGCGGTCTGCGCCTCGTGACGCGCGGTCCGTCGTCGGAACGAATCGTCGGAGGGCCGTCGCGCGAGACCTGAGCGCGCTCACATCCGCCGCACTTTCACCTTGCGGCCCTTGAGCTTTCCCGCGCCCAGCTTGCGCACGGCGTCGTCCGCGACCTTTCGCTCGACGGCCACGTAGGTGACCATGTCCATCACGTTGATCTTGCCGATCTGCTTGCCGTCGAAACCCGCTTCGCCGGTGAGCGCGCCGAGCACGTCGCCGGGGCGGATCTTGTCCTTGCGGCCGCCGAGGATTTGCAGCGTCGCCATCGGCGGCTTCAGATGACCCGGTTCCGCCGATGTCAGTTCGTCGAGCGGATGCCATTCCACCTCCGCGCGCTGCGCCTGTTCGATCGAACCGACGCGGCCCATCTCGTCCATGCTCGCGAGCGACAGCGCCCAGCCTTCCTCTTCCCCGCGTCCCGTGCGGCCGATGCGATGCACGTGCACTTCCGGGTCCGGCGTCACGTCGACGTTGATCACCGCTTCCAGTTGCGCGATGTCGAGACCGCGCGCGGCGACATCGGTTGCGACGAGCACCGAGCAACTGCGATTCGCGAACTGCACGAGCACCTGATCGCGCTCGCGTTGCTCCAGCTCGCCGTGCAGCGTCAGCGCTTCGAAGCCTTGCGCGAGCAGCACGTCGAGCAGATCGCGGCATTGCTGCTTCGTGTTGCAGAACGCGAGCGTGCTCACCGGGCGATAGTGATCGAGCAGCAGGCCAACCGCGTGCAGCCGCTCGTGATCCTCGACCTGATAGAAGCGCTGCTTGATCTTCGCGTTGCTGTGCTGTTCGGTGAGCTTGATCTCACGCGGATTGCGCAGGAATTGCTGGCTCAGTTTCGCGATGCCTTCGGGATACGTCGCCGAGAACAGCAAGGTCTGGCGATCCTTCGGACACTTGCGCGCGACTGACGCGATATCGTCGAAGAAGCCCATGTCGAGCATGCGGTCGGCTTCGTCGAGGACGAGCGTGCGCACGGCGTCGAGCGTGAGCGTCGCACGGTCGAGATGATCCATGATGCGGCCCGGCGTACCCACGACGATATGCGCGCCGTGTTCCAGGCTCGCGATCTGCGGGCGCATCGGCGTGCCGCCGCACAGCGTCAGCACTTTCACGTTCTCTTCCGCGCGCGCGAGGCGGCGGATTTCCTGCGTGACCTGATCGGCGAGTTCGCGTGTCGGGCAGAGAACGAGCGCCTGCACATCGAACTGGCTCGCGTCGAGCTTGGAAAGCAGCGGCAGCGTAAAGGCCGCCGTCTTGCCGCTGCCCGTTTTCGCCTGCGCGATGAGATCGTGGCCCGCGAGCGCCGGCGGCAGGCTCGCGGCCTGGATCGGCGTCATCGACAGATAGCCGAGTTGCTGCAGGTTCGACTGCATCGCCGGCGAGAGCGGCAGACTGCTGAAGGAGGTTTCGGTCGTCATGATTTCAGCGTGTTCCGCGCGGCGGGATGTCGGTGATCTGCTCGTACGTGGCGGTGCCGTCGTCGGCGTCGGTGCGCGAGACGTAGTTGCGCGCGCCGCACATCGGGCAGCGGAACAGCAGGCCCTGGCCCTCGTTCTTGATGACGACGTCCGATAGCGCCCACTCTGCGCCGCAGGACTGGTTTCGACAGGTAAACATGTTCGTAATTCTCTGGTTCGTGGCGCGATCGTGCGCTCAAAGGCGAAAGTGTACGCGTGTCTCGTGCCGACGCGGTCCACGCAAGTCCGCAAGAAATGCTAAAGCGGGTCGTGCTACTTTTCTTTCATCGAGTTTTCTTTCCGGAGCGAATGATGAGCAGCAGGCTCTATGAGGCGCGGCTCGCGCGCGTGGTCGCGCATATTCACGATCATCTCGATGATGAACTGGACCTCAATCGGCTCGCGGAGGTCGCTTGTTTGTCGCCTTATCAGTGGCATCGCATCTATCACGCGTTTTATGGCGAGACGGCGGCGGCAACCGTGCGGCGGTTGCGGTTGCATCGGGCGGCCAATGAGCTTGTGCATGGCGCGGTGCCCATCGACTCCATTGCCGAGCGCGCCGGATATAGCAGCGTGCAGGCGTTTTCACGGGCGTTTCAGGCGAGTTACCGGATGGCGCCGGGGCAGTTTCGCAACGAAGGCGGCGCTTCCATGTTTGTCCCTTTCGATGAAGTTCGATCAGGAGATACGGCGATGCATCAAGTCGATATTCGTACCCAGAATGGTTTTACCGTCGCCGCGATGGAGCATCGCGGGTCGTATATGAACATCGGGCGGGCGTTCGAAATGCTGTTCCATTGGCTCGCGACGCGCGAGTTGATCGATCCTCGCGCGCGTTCGCTCGGCATTTATTTCGATGACCCTTCCGCCGTCGCCGAAGACGATTTGCGTTCGATGGCCTGTTGTGAATTGTTCGATGCGGATGCCGTGAAGTTCGAAGCGCCGGTGTCGCGCGTCGAGGTCGCGGGTGGGGAGTTCGCGGTGCTGACGCACGTCGGGCCGTATGCGCAGCTTTGCTTCGCGTATCAGTGGCTTTATGGGGAATGGTTGCCGAAGTCGGGACGGGAAACGGGCGAGGCGCCGGTGTTCGAGGTTTATGTGAATGATCCGCGGGAGACGGTGGCGAGTGAGTTGGTGACGGAGATCTGGATGCCTTTGAAGGCGGCGGCGTGAGGTCAGAGCGGCCGCGCGCAGCCTTTGAACACCTGTTCGCGATGCCAATCGACGAATGGCTTCGCGGGGTGGTGTTCCTTTCGCACGGGCGCGTTCAGTTGTCCGCCGTGATGTCTGAGCAAGATCTCATCGAAGCGCTCGCTTCCGTGCGCCTTTTCCGACACCAGGACGCGACGATCATCGCCCAAAGTGAACGCGCCGATATCGAAGAGCTTGTGATGGAGACAACACAACGCAATGCCATTCTCGACGACATCCGGCCCACTCGCCTGATGCCATTTGATGTGCGCTGCCTCGAGGCCGATCGTCACATTGCCAATGCGCAAATCGAGATCGCATAACGCACATCGATATTGATAGGCTGTGAGGACCTGGCCGCGAAACTCGGGATCGCGGCGCCGGCGCGTAACGGACTTGTCGTCGACGAGCGCGAGCGTTGCCTCGTCGTCGAGCGTAAGACCGACTGCATCGAGAACGTCGCTGTGAATGCTCTCCGGAAAATGCCGGGCGAGCAGCAAACGAGCGATTGCGTCGATCGCTTTCGGGTCGTGCTGCAGAAGTTGCTGTACCTCACGCGAGAAATGTCCCGTTGCGTTCAGCTCTCGCAGTTCCGTCTTTTTCACATCATTTCGTCGCGCGATCGGATCGGGCGTCACGCTTGCGGTGACTTCCCAGATGTCGTCGTTTCTCAATCGAACGAACGGCATCTCGGGGTAGAGCGTGCGACGTTGGGGCGCGAATTCTTTTAGAAGGTCGCACAGTTTGCGCTCGTAGTCACGAAAAGGGACATCTCTGATACCCCGCGAGAATAGTCCGAGCGCGAGCAAGACGAGAAGCGGCTTATGAGGTGCGCGTTCGCCGTTGTTCTGCCAGACTTTCAACTCCGCAAAGCGTTGGAGAATTTCAGGAAGTCTGGCAGCGTTCATGGTTTGAACAAATAATCGGCGACGAAGAAAAACCCGTGTGGCTCTGCGCGCACACGGGTTTGAATGAAGCGGGAGTGCGTCAAACAAACACTCAAACGTCGATATTCCCCGCCCGCAACGCATTGCTCTCGATAAACGCTCTGCGCGGTTCGACATCATCGCCCATGAGCGTCGTAAAGATGCCATCCGCCGCAATCGCGTCTTCGATCTGCACGCGCAACAGACGCCGCACGTTCGGATCCATCGTCGTTTCCCAGAGCTGCTCGGGGTTCATCTCTCCGAGCCCCTTATACCGCTGCTTGCTGACATTGCGTTCCGCATCGGCGATCAGCCACTTC
Organism: Caballeronia jiangsuensis; assembly: GCF_046030135.1. NCBI lineage: Bacteria > Pseudomonadati > Pseudomonadota > Betaproteobacteria > Burkholderiales > Burkholderiaceae > Caballeronia > Caballeronia jiangsuensis. Next base: position 13,729 of record NZ_JAQQDB010000015.1, on the reverse strand, counting down.
ATCGCGGTCTTGAAATCCGTCACGGCCATCGACCGTTCGCCGCGCTTGATCAACGCGCCTTCGCCGATCAAGCCCTTGAAGGTATCCGCCGTCGAGACGAGCTGCTTGTAGTCCGCCGTCAACTGGAGGTCTTCATCGAGCACGGTGACTTTCACGTTGCCATGATGACGCCGCTTGACGTGCAGCGAGCGCAACTCGCGCACCTGATCATAAGCCGCTTCGACGGTCACTTCAGGCTTCAACGGATCGGCGCGCAACCGCGCTTCCAGACGCTTCGCCGAAGCATCGGCCGCCTCCTGCGACGAAAGATCGATGACGATGCCATCCATCACCGATTCGAGCGCGGCTGCGTCGTAAATACGGCTCAAACGATCGACGACCGCCTGCGCGAGCAAATACGCACGCGCCAACTCACCCAGCGCATCGCCTGAAATGGGATCGGCGCCCTCGTTCGGAATGAGTTCGGACCCTTGCAGCGCCAGCTTCAGCATATGCTGATTGAGCTCGTGCGCGTCCTTCATATACCGCTCGTCCTTGCCCGCCTTGATCTTGAAAAGCGGCGGCTGCGCGATATAGATAAACCCGCGCTCGACAATCTCCGGCATCTGCCGATAGAAGAACGTCAGCAGCAGCGTGCGGATGTGCGCGCCGTCGACGTCCGCATCGGTCATGATGATGATGCGGTGATAGCGCAGCTTGTCGAGGTTGTAATCATCCTTGCCGATACCGCAGCCGAGCGCCGTCACCAGCGTAACGATCTGCTCGGACGAAATCAGCTTGTCGAAGCGCGCCTTCTCAACGTTCAGCACCTTCCCGCGCAACGGCAAAATGGCCTGGAACTTGCGATCGCGCCCTTGCTTGGCCGATCCGCCCGCCGAGTCGCCCTCGACGATATAAATCTCGGACTTCGCCGGATCCTTCTCCTGGCAATCCGCGAGCTTGCCCGGCAAGCCGACGCCATCGAGGACGCCCTTTCGACGCGTCATTTCACGCGCCTTGCGCGCCGCATCGCGAGCACGCGCCGCATCGACGATCTTGCCCGTGATGATCTTCGCGTCGCTCGGCGTCTCCTGCAGATAATCTTCGAGCGCCTTCGCCACGACTTCCTCGACCGGCGCGCGCACTTCCGACGACACCAGCTTGTCCTTCGTCTGGGAACTGAACTTGGGCTCCGGCACCTTCACCGACAGCACGCACGACAGACCCTCGCGCATATCATCGCCGGTGGTTTCGACCTTGGCCTTCTTCGCGATCTCGTTATCGACGATGTATTTGTTGATGACACGCGTCATCGCCGCGCGCAGGCCGGTCAGGTGCGTGCCGCCATCGCGCTGCGGAATGTTGTTCGTGAAGCACAGCACGCTTTCGTTGAAGCTGTCGTTCCACTGCATCGCCACTTCGACGGTCACGTTCTCGCGCTCGCCGATCGCATGGAACACGGTCGGATGCAGCACCTGCTTCGCCTTGTTGATGTACTCGACGAAGCCCTTCACGCCGCCCGCGAACGCGAAATCGTCTTCCTTGCCGGTGCGCTGATCCGTCAAGCGGATACGCACGCCGTTGTTGAGGAACGAGAGTTCGCGCATGCGCTTCGCGAGAATGTCGTAGTGAAATTCGACATTGCCGAAGATGGTGGCGTCGGCGAGAAAGTGCACTTCGGTGCCGCGATTTTCCGTATCGCCGACGACGGGCATCGGCGAATACTGCACGCCGTTCTCTTCGACGATCTCGCGGTTCTGCACGACGCCGCGCGCGAATTCCATGAAGTGTTTCTTGCCGTCGCGGCGCACCGTGAGGCGCAGCCATGCCGACAGCGCGTTCACGCACGACACGCCCACGCCATGCAGGCCGCCCGACACCTTGTAGCTGTTCTGGTCGAACTTGCCGCCCGCGTGCAGCTCGGTCATCACGATTTCGGCGGCGCTGCGCTTCGGATCGTGCTTGTCGTCGCGCTTCAGGCCGGTCGGCACGCCGCGGCCGTTGTCGGTCACGGAAATCGAGTTGTCGGCGTGAATGGTGACGTGGATGTCGTCGCAATAGCCGGCGAGCGCTTCGTCGATGGAGTTGTCCAGCACTTCGAAAACGAGGTGATGCAAACCGGTGCCATCCGACGTATCGCCGATGTACATGCCCGGGCGCTTGCGCACCGCCTCCAGACCTTCGAGGATCTGAATGGACGATGCGCCATAGCTATTGTCAGGCTTGTTGTCGGGCTGCGAATTTGTGTTTTCAGTCATGGAATTTTCCGGTTCTGCGTCACTGCCTGGGTTGCTGCTCGAACTTTTCAAATCACCTTAAAAACGCCAAAGGGGCGCGCCGCCCCTTGGAGTGTTCTCGGTATTGCGTGCGTCAGATGCGCATCGGCATCACCACGTACTTGAATTCCTCGTTCTCGGGAATCGTGATGAGCGCGCTGGAATTGGCATCGCCGAGGCTCACCTTGAGCGTGTCGACCTTCAGATTCGCGAGCACATCGAGCAGATACGTGACGTTGAATCCGATATCGACGGTGTCGCCCTGATATGCGATCTCCAGTTCTTCCTGCGCCTCTTCCTGGTCGGCGTTGGTCGACATGATCTTCAGCTGGCCCGGCTCGACGAGGCAACGCACGCCCTTGAATTTGTCCGAAGTCAGGATGGCCGCGCGCTGCAGCGAACGCTGCAATTCTTCACGGCCGATTTCGAACGTGTTCTTGTGCGACTTCGGAATCACGCGTTGGAAGTCGGGGAACTTGCCCTCGACGAGCTTCGACACGAGTTCCACCTGGCCGAAGCTGAACTTCACCTGCGTTGCGGCGATGTCGATGTTCAGGGAATCGTCGATGTCTTCGAGCAGACGCTGAAGCTCGAGAATCGTCTTGCGCGGGATGATCACTTCCTGGCGCGGGAACGAGCCTTCGATCTTCATCGACGAAAACGCGAGACGATGGCCGTCAGTCGCGACCGCCATCAGTTCGTCGCCATCCACCACGAGCAGCATGCCGTTCAGGTAGTAGCGAATGTCCTGCTGGGCCATCGCGAAATAGACCATGCCGAGCAACTGGCGGAATGTCTTCTGCGGAACCGAAAGGCTCGCGCCGAAGTCAGTAGCCTGGTTGACGGTGGGAAATTCGTCGGCGGCGAGCGTCTGCAGCGCGAAGCGGCTTTTGCCGGAACGCACGGTGAGGCGCTTGTCGGAGAGGTCCAGCACCACTTCGCCCGAGGGCATCGCGCGCAGAATGTCGAGCAGTTTGCGCGCGGCGACCGTGGTGGCAACCTGGTCGCTGCCGACGCCGAAATCGGCGCGGGTTGTGATCTGGAGTTCGAGGTCGGTCGAGAGGAACGACACATCGGCGCCGTTCTTGGTAATCAGCAAATTCGCGAGGATCGGCAACGTATGGCGGCGTTCTACGATGCCGCTCACGGTTTGCAGCGGCCTTAGAAGATTATCTCGTTCGGTCTTGACCAGTTGCATAGAGTTCCTTCGTTGATGTGACGGCCTGTCCGCCGGTTTCGCCACCAGATTTGCCCAGCGGACAACCTCGTAACACGCGTTGCCGGCCCCCCGCCGGTCACTCGCGAAAACTGCGCTCGAAAGCCGCCCAGGCCACGGACGGCTAAACCTATATTGTGCCTCAAAACGGAACCGCCCCCTAAAATTGGGGGCGATTTCACCAAAAAACAGGCTGTCGAACGCAATAAATGACGCGTGCGTTCGTGGCAAAGCGTTTGTTGGCCCGTCAGCCCTTCAGCGTCTGTTCGAGCACGTGCAGTTCGTGGTTCAACTGCGCATCGGTGCCGCGCTCGGCGCCGATCTTGCGCACCGCGTGCAGCACGGTCGTGTGATCGCGCCCGCCAAACAGTTCGCCGATCTCGGGCAGGCTTTTCTGCGTCAGCTCCTTCGCCAGATACATCGCGATCTGGCGCGGGCGCGCAATGTTGGCCGGCCGCTTTTTCGAGTACATATCGGCGACCTTGATGTTGTAGAAATCGGCCACGGTCTTCTGGATATTCTCCACCGAGATCTGCCGGTTCTGCACCGTCAACAGGTCTTTGAGCGCTTCCTTGGTCAGCTCGATCGTGATGTCGCGGCCATGGAACTTCGAGTACGCCAGGATCTTGCGCAGCGCGCCTTCGAGTTCACGCACGTTCGAACGCAGATGCTTCGCGACGAAGAACGCGACGTCTTCCGAGAGGCTCACGCCTTCGGACTGCGCCTTCCTCATCAGAATCGCGACGCGCATTTCCAGCTCGGGCGGCTCGATCGCGACCGTCAAGCCGGAGTCGAAACGCGAGATCAGGCGATCGTCGATGCCGGAGATTTCCTTCGGATAGGTATCGCTCGTGATGATGACCTGCGCCTTGTTGGCGACGAGCGCCTCGAACGCGTAGAAGAACTCTTCCTGTGTGCGCGACTTGCCTGAGAAGAATTGAATATCGTCGATGAGCAGCAGATCGAGCGAGTGGTAGTAGCGCTTGAAGTCGTCGAACGCCTTGCGCTGGTACGCCTTCACGACATCCGATACATATTGTTCCGCGTGGATGTAGCGAATTCGCGCGCCTGCCTTGTCCATCAGCAGCTGATTGCCGATGGCGTGAATCAGGTGCGTCTTGCCGAGACCCACGCCGCCATACAGGAAGAGCGGGTTGTACGAGATGCCCGGATTGTCGGCGACCTGAATGGCGGCCGCGCGCGCGAGTTGGTTCGCCTTACCGGTGACGAAGTTGTCGAACGTGAGCACCGGATTCAGTTTGGAACGCTCGTAGGCGGAATCGGTTTCACCACCCGCCGACGGAGCGCCGCCAGGGCGCCACGTGCGTCGGCCAGCGGCGGCTTCGTTGGCGTCGAGGCTCGGGAGATCGAGATCGGCCTGGTCTTCCTGCATGGCTTGCGCCTGTTGTGCCGCTTCCGCTGCGAGCGCGTTGATGTGCGCGGTGGCGTTCGCGTGCGCGACGACGGAAGGCGCCTGCGGCACGGCCGCCGACGGCGCCGGAGCGCGCGGCGCTGCGGGCGCGCTCGCGGTCGGGCGCGGCGCTGCGCTCAGACCACCGCCGATCGCGTTGCGCGCGGTCGCTTTGGGATCGAGCACGAATTGAACATCGATAGGCGCGCTGAAGAAATCACGCGCAACATCGGCGATACGGCCCGAAAACTGGCTTTTCACCCAGTCGAGCTTGAAGCGGTTGGGAGCGGCGATGCGCAGGGTGTTCGCGTCGGCATCGAAGTCGACCGGGGTCAGCGGCTTGATCCACGTGACGTACTGCTGCGGCGTGAGTTCACGCGCAAGCAGTGCGGAACAGTGTTCCCAGAAATCGTTCATCGAGTGCGGTCGTTATGGTTGCTCCGCACCTGCGGGCCGTGCTTGCCGAACGTTCGGACAAGTCCCGGCACAGCCAAGCAGGCATGCTCCGGAGGCTTACGCCGCAAGGGTTTGCGGGCGGATGGCGGGCCGAAGCAGCGGGCGGATATTTGGGAGTAAGGCGAGATTCTAACGCCAAAAGAGGGTGACGCGCGAGTTATCCACAGGGTCAAATCAGCACGTCCAGCAGGCCGGAAATCTGCCGGAATACGCGCTCGCTTGCGCTAACCTATTGACGGTCAATAGGAAAACGGTTTAAATAGCGGGTTCCGCGAAAACAGAATTCCTGAACCTCCGGCCATCGCGCTTGCAGTGACCACACTGGAGCCAAGCCCGCGCGGTCAATCAACTCAAGTGAGAGCACCATGAAACGTACTTACCAACCTTCCGTGACGCGCCGCAAGCGCACCCATGGCTTCCGTGTTCGCATGAAGACCGCTGGCGGCCGCAAGGTCATCAACGCTCGCCGCGCGAAGGGCCGCAAGCGCCTGGCCATCTAAGTCTGCCGAGTGCACGCTCGCGTTTGGATCTTGCACTCGACGGCGAGCCGCTTACGCGCCGCACAGAAGTCTTGAGACAGGACATCGTTCAGTTGCCGGCGCAGGCCACGTTCCCCAAGGCCGCAAGGCTGCTGAAAACGGATGAGTTCTCATCCGTTTTTCGTTTGCGCCCCTGGCGGCGTTCGCCGCACTTCGTTCTGTACGGCAAGCCGTCCGGGCAGGAAGCGCGGCTCGGGCTGGTGATCGGCAAAAAGCAGGCGCCGCGCGCCGTCACGCGCAATCTGATCAAACGGCTTGCGCGCGACATTTTCCGGCTGCGGCGCGCGCAGTTGAACGGGTTCGATATCCTCGTACGGCTGCACGCGAAGATCGACCGCAAGGCGATGCCGAGCGCGAGCTCTCCGCCGCTTCGGGCGCTCGTCGGCAGCGAGCTGGAAACATTGTTCGACCGTGCCGTGCGCGAAGCCGCGCGCCGCAGGGCCGAAACCGTGGCGGTGCCGCCCGAGGCGCCCGCCGTCGACGAATCACCCGGCCCGTCAGGGTCATGAAGCGCGGTTGCGCCAGACGTTTGCCTTTCACGGCGTGTCTGGCGTGCGGCGCGAAGACTATGCAAACGGCACTCATCGCGTTGTTGCGCTTCTACAAGGTTGCTGTGAGCCCGCTGCTCGGCAACCGGTGCCGTTTTTATCCTTCCTGTTCCGACTACGCGCGCGAAGCAATCCAGTATCATGGCGCCGCGCATGGCACGTATCTCGCCGTAAAGCGGCTGTGCCGCTGCCATCCCCTTTCGGCGGGCGGCGTCGATCTCGTGCCGCCTCCCCGCGGGCACGTCGGCTCTGACGACGCGTCCGAATCGCGCCCGGACTCGGGGCAAGACAAGCTTTCAACACTAAACGGCGCTCAAGCGCTTTCCGATCGACACTGAGACAACGCATGGATATCAAACGCACCGTCCTATGGGTCATCTTCTTCGTGTCAGTTGTCCTGCTGTTCGACAACTGGCAACGGGACCATGGGCGCCCGTCGATGTTCTTCCCGAGCGCGACGCAACCGGCCAAGACCGCCAGCAACCCGGCACCGGGCTCGGCCGCATCCGGCGCGCAGCCGTCCGAGCTGCCTAACGCGCCCGCAGGCACGGCCGCACCCGGCACGACGACGCCCCCCGCCACGGCGCAAGCCCAGGTAGTGAAGTTCACGACGGACGTGTACTCCGGTGAAATCGACACGCGCGGCGGCACGCTCTCGAAGCTCGCGCTGATGAAGGAAGGTGACGGCAAGCAGCCGGACCTCTACATCACGCTCTTCGATCACACCGCGAACCACACGTACCTCGCGCGCACGGGCCTGCTCGGCGGCGACTTCCCGAACCACAACGACATCTTCACGCCGGTGCCCGGCCAGACGTCGCTGACGGGCGACCAGAAAACGCTGAAGATCGCGTTCGAATCGCCGGTGAAGGGTGGCGTGAAGGTCATCAAGACCTACACGTTCACGCGTGGCAGCTACGTGATCAACGTCGACACGAAGATCGAGAACGTCGGCACCGCGCCGGTTTCGCCGAAGCTCTACATGGAGCTCGTGCGCGACAACACGCCGGTCGAGACCCCGCGTTTCTCGCATACGTTCATCGGGCCGGCGGTCTACACGGATCAGAAGCACTTCCAGAAGATCGACTTCTCCGACATCGACAAGAACAAGGCAACGTTCGAGCCTTCGTCGGATAACGGCTGGGTCGCGATGGTCCAGCACTACTTCGCGTCCGCGTGGATTCCGCAGCAAGGCGTGAAGCGCGATATCTACGTGCAGAAGATCGATCCGGACCTGTATCGCGTCGGCATGACGCTGCCCGCGCAGACGATCGCGCCGGGCCAGTCCGCGAACGTCGACGCGCGTCTTTTCGCCGGTCCGGAAGAAGAGCGCATGCTCGAAGGCATCGCGCCGGGTCTGGAGCTCGTGAAGGACTACGGCATGGTGACGATCATCGCCAAGCCGCTCTTCTGGCTGCTCGAGAAGATTCACAGCTACGTCGGCAACTGGGGCTGGGCGATCGTGCTCCTGACGCTGCTCATCAAGGCCGTGTTCTTCCCGCTGTCGGCGGCGAGCTACAAGTCGATGGCGCGCATGAAGGAAATCACGCCGCGCATGCAGCAGCTTCGCGAGCGCTTCAAGAGCGATCCGCAGAAGATGAACGCGGCGCTGATGGAGCTCTACAAGACCGAGAAGGTGAATCCGTTCGGCGGCTGTCTGCCGGTGGTCGTGCAGATTCCGGTGTTCATCTCGCTGTACTGGGTGCTGCTGTCATCGGTGGAAATGCGCGGCGCGCCGTGGATTCTCTGGATTCACGATCTGTCGCAGCAAGACCCGTACTTCATCCTGCCGGTGCTGATGGCCGTCTCGATGTTCGTGCAGACCAAGCTGAACCCGACGCCGCCGGACCCCGTTCAGGCAAAGATGATGATGTTCATGCCGATCGCGTTCTCGGTCATGTTCTTCTTCTTCCCGGCCGGTCTCGTGCTGTACTACGTGGTGAACAACGTGCTGTCGATCGCGCAGCAGTACTACATCACGCGCATGATGGGCAAGAACAGGAAGAAGCCGGCGTAAGCGGCTGCTTCGCTCCCAGATGTGGAAACGCCCGGCTCGCCGGGCGTTTTGCTTTTGTGGGGCAGGATTTACCGCTTCATCGAACCATAAAACTGATCGATGAGTTCTTCGAGCAAGTATCGATGATGCGGCGACAGCGCCTCGATCTTCGTCGCAAGCTCGAGTGTCTCCTCGGACGCGGGATATCGCTCGTCGCGCGCGAGAGGCTTCGGCGTCACTTGCGGATTGCCGCTTGGCGGCGGCCCGTAATGCAGCCAGTGCTGATCGACCTTGAACCAATCGGCGAGCGTCTCCAGCTTGTCGACGGTTGGAATCGAGCGGCCGGTGAGCCACTTGTGCGCCGTCTGTGGCGAAACCGATTCGCCTTGATAGCGCAGGTTGAAATGCAATGCGAGGTCAGTCGCGCCGCGCATCCTTTCGGGTGCACGGGTCATCGAGAATTTGAGCCGCTCGGAGAAATCGGCCTTTTCTTGTGGTGTGGGCATGGGCTGGATTGTGCGAGGCAATCGCTGCTTACCAGTCAACCAATTGCGCTACATTTGTCGCGGCTTCGCACATTTTTATCTTGAATACGCACTCGATTTGATTGCCGCTTGGCAGCGCATTTCCGACACAATGCGAGTCATCGCGTACCTTGGCGATTCCACCGGTGCGCAGTTTCCGTTTTCGCTTCAGTGTAATTTTTTATCTCAAAAAAGCTAACACCTCTCCATCGCAGCGCGAGCGCGAGGCGGCCCGCTCCGCACCCCGCGATACAATGCCCGCACTCCGAAACCATCCGAATACATCGCCGACATGCTGAGCAACGACACCGATCCGATCGTCGCAATCGCCACCGCGCCCGGGCGTGGCGGAATCGGCGTCGTGCGTCTGTCGTTCGGCCGTGCAGCCGAAGCCGCCGCGCAAAAAGCGATGCACGCGTTGTGCGGTCAGGCGCTGGCGCCGCGTCACGCGAGCTACGTGCCGTTCATCGACGGTAACGGCGAGGCACTCGATCGCGGCATTGCGCTCTATTTCCCTGCGCCGCATTCGTACACGGGCGAGCACGTGCTGGAGCTGCAAGGCCACGGCGGCCCGATCGTGCTGCAACTGGTGCTGCAACGAGCGATCGAAGCCGGTCGCGATTTCGGCCTGCGACTCGCAGAGCCCGGCGAATTCACGCGGCGCGCTTTTCTCAACGACAAGCTCGATCTGGCGCAGGCAGAAGCTGTCGCCGATCTGATCGAAGCCAGCACGGAAGCCGCCGCGCGCTCGGCTGGCCGTTCGCTGGATGGCGCGTTCTCGCGCGAGATTCATGCGCTCGTAGAAGACGTGATCACGCTGCGCATGCTCGTCGAAGCGACGCTGGATTTTCCCGAGGAAGAGATCGACTTCCTGGAAGCGGCCGATGCGCGGGGCAAACTCACGCGGATCCGGACGCGGCTGGACACCGTGCTCGCCGATGCGCGTCAAGGCGCGCTTTTACGCGAAGGCTTGTCGGTCGTGCTCGCGGGGCAGCCGAACGTGGGCAAGTCGTCGCTGCTCAATGCGCTCGCGGGCGCGGAGCTCGCGATTGTCACGCCTATCGCCGGCACCACGCGCGACAAGGTCGCGCAGACGATTCAGGTCGAAGGCATCCCGCTGCACATCATCGATACGGCCGGCCTGCGCGAGACGCAGGACGAGGTGGAGCGAATCGGCATCGAGCGCACGTGGGGGGAAATCGAGCGCGCCGATGTCGTGCTGCATCTGCTGGACGCGCGTGAGGGCACGACGCCGGAGGACCAGGCCATCGCGGCGCGCTTTCCGGCGGGCGTGCCTGTCGTGCGGGTGATGAACAAAACGGATCTCGCAGGCACGCCGCCCTCGGCCCACGACACTGAAGGACACGCGCGAGAGGTCAACCTATCGGCGAAAACCGGCGACGGCATTTCGCTGCTGCGCGATGTGCTGCTGAAAATCGCTGGCTGGCAGGCGGGCGCGGAAAGCGTGTATCTCGCGCGCGAACGTCACTTGATCGCCTTGCGCGAGGCCCGCGATCACCTCGCGCTCGCCGCCGAACATGCCGAACAGCATTCGCAGGTGCTCGACCTGTTCGCGGAAGAGCTGCGGCTCGCGCAGGACGATCTCAACTCGATTACGGGAGAATTCACGTCTGACGACCTGCTCGGCGTGATCTTCAGCCGCTTCTGCATCGGCAAATAAACGCGGACGGGTTACGCGCCCTCGGGTTTGCCGATTTCGCGCAACTCCGCATTGAGCTTCTCGGCCTCCTCCGGCCGCCCGTGAAATGCCGCCGGCGTGTTCTGAAACATCTCGATCCGATACACGCCATCGCAGAGCGACAGCACCATCGTCTGAATCGCGCTCAGACTCGGTTCGAGGTCCGTCGCGCCGCGCGGCCACATTCCCGCGACGCCGCGCAACAGCAACGTCTGCCCGTTCGCCATGCGTCTCACCTCACGCACCTTCGCGACGAAGCGCGGTGTCGGATGCTGGGCGAAGATCGGCCGAAGATGCGTCTCGATGGCGGCACGCCCATCGATCGCGCTGCCGTCAAAGCCGACCAGGCTGCCGCGCTCGGTGAAACGCGCTGCCATCGCGGCGGCGTCCTGCCTGTTCCAGTCGTCGAGCAGGCCGGCGTACACGCGCCGCGCGCTCGCGGTCCAATCGTCGGGCTGGCTCATGTCGCCTTCTTCCACGCCGCTGCGAAAACACCCGCGCCCATCAGCAGCGCGCCGCCCGTGCGGTTCACCGCGCGCTGCACGGAAGGCTTGCGAATCGCCTTGCGCGCGCCCGACGCGAGCAGCGCGTAAGCGAACGCGTTGGCCGCTGCGAGCCCGACGAAGGTCGCTTCGAGAATCGCGATCTGCGAGACGCTCGCCGTGTGCGCATCGACGAATTGCGGCACGAACGCGACAAAGAAAATGATGCTCTTCGGATTCAGCGTCGTGACAGCATAGGCGTGCGCCATGATGCGGCTCGTGCGCAGTTCGCCGGTGGGCTGCACGGCGTCCGTATCAACGACCGGCGCGCTCCACAACTTGATGCCGAGGTAGACGAGATACGCCGCGCCGATCCACTTCACCACCATGAACAGTTCAGCGGATGCCGCCAGCAGCACGCCGAGGCCGAGCATCGACGCGGTCATCGCGGTAAGGTCGCCGAGCGCGACACCGATGGTCGTCGCGAATGCATATTTGCGGCCGTGGCCGAGCGCGTAGGACACGACGAGCAGCACGGTCGGGCCAGGAATCGCGACGAGAATCGCCGATGCGATCGCAAACGGCAGCCATTGAGCAAGGGTCATGCTTGTTCTCCTGAGTTCGATGGGTGGATTTATCCATGAACGCGGAGCGCTTGCAATAGGCCGTTCAGCCAGCTTGACGCCGCGGCGCCTCCGTTCGCGAACTGTTGGATGCACCTCGATATCGCCTAATGCGGTGCACCAAAACGCAAGCGAGGCAAATTGCCGCACTTTCGCGCATATATACGTGACCTTTCGTTCCGCTCAAAGCGGCATTTCGATAATTTTCAATTAATCCGCTGTTTGTCAGATTCGCTTAAAAAGCCTGCGACAGTCTGTCTTGTTGCGGTCGCACACAACATATGCTTGCAAGTTTGCCTTACTCATCTAGCATGAGTCTTGCGGTCTTCCGCTTTTAAATACATAGCTAATTTCGAAACGGCTTCGTTTGGGAGGCTATACATGCAGAAACGCGCCGGCACTCTTTTCGCGATGATGGGTTTGTTTGCAGTCGTTTCCACGGCGCAGGCCCAGGACAGCGTCATTCAGGCTCAGCAGACATTCACTTTCAGGCCTAATTCGTATGGCTGCTTGTCCAAGGACAAGTTCGATTCGGCCGATCAGCACGCGAAAGCCGGCGAGCATCAACAGATGCAGCAGTTTTTCGAAGGCTTCGAATGCATTTCGACTCCAGTCGATTCGCATTTTCGCGTGATTCGCGTGGTGGGCCATGACGTCGAATTCGTCAACGCCGCCAATAGCGACACGCAAGGCATGTGGACCGCGGATCGATTCATCGACCAATAAGCGGTTTTAGCGTCTAATTCAAGTCCGCAATCCGGCGCGATTTTTTGAGTCGCGCCGGCGCTTCGATTTATCGGCGAATTAATCGTCGGGATGAATCGGATGCGGTCCTCTCCCCGCGCTTTCGAGCGCGCGTCTCTCGCTGCCTTCCACATTTCCGCCGATTCGCCGCACAATGTCGGTTTCGCGCGCAATCGACCGCCGCGCCTCGACATTCCTTCTCCGCCGGCCAACGAACCGGCGCATCACGCTGAATGGCTCTCAAATCCACCATCTACAAGGCTGACCTTCAAGTCGCCGACATGGACCGCCACTACTACGGCGATCATTCCCTGACCATTGCACGCCATCCGTCGGAGACCGACGACCGCATGATGGTCCGTGTTGCCGCGTTCGGACTCTTCGCCGACGAGCGACTTGAATTCTGCAAAGGCCTTTCCGATACCGACGAGCCCGATCTGTGGCAGAAAGATCTCACCGGCCAGATTCAGACCTGGATCGAAGTCGGTCAGCCCGACGAGCGACGCATCTCGAAGGCGAGCGGGCGCTCAGATCGCGTGATCGTCATCGCCTATGCCGGCAGGACCGCGGACATCTGGTGGAACGGCGTGAAGGGCAAGGTCGAGCGACTGCAGAACGTGACTGTTTGGTCGCTCGCCGAGGGCGTCGCCGAAGCGCTTGGCAAGCTGGCCGCACGGACGATGCGTTTGCAACTGATGGTGCAGGACGCGGACGTGTCGCTGAGCAGCGAGACCGTCGATGCCGTCGCGATTCGCTGGAACGTGCTCAAGGCTGGGGCGGCTTGATGGCCGGCGTTCAGGCGTCGGGCCGCCCTTTGAGTTCGACCATGTTGCCCTCGGGATCGAACAGATAGAGCGACGGCCCGAAACCTTCGGCTCCGTAGCGCCGCGCCTCTTCCCCGATGCGCGCGCCGTGTTTTTTTAGATGCTCGCGTAACGCATCCGCATCGAATGGCTCGACGCGCACACAAAGGTGATCCATGTTGCGGCCCGCGCCCGGCTGGCCGCTCTCGGGCCGATCGATCTTCGCGCCGACCGCCAGCAAATCGATCAGCGAACGGCCCGCGCGCATCTGCACCAGGCCGAGATCGCGCTGTTCTTTCTCGACCGGACAGCCCAACACCGTGTGATAGAAATTCACCATGTTGTCGAGATCGGCGCAGCGGATCACGACGTGATCGATTTCGCGGATGTTGATTTGCATGTCGCTCTCTCACGGTCGGTGTGAGATTCAGTT
>NZ_JAQQDB010000149.1:0-352 GCF_046030135.1 Caballeronia jiangsuensis | reverse complement strand
CACGCGAGTATGTTCGAGGTAATGGGGAGCGGACAGAGTTGCCGCTCCTGTTAAAAGTGTGGACAGCCGCGCTTGACCTCGCAGACAGTGCTTAATCTCACTGTCATTGCCAAATAATTTCCGCCTTTGGCCGCGCGTCCCTGTGAGCGAGGCCAAGGCGTGACATGTACAACCGCCATATGATTCCAAGGGTCATTTAGTCATGGTCGGCAAGGTCACCATCGAGGACATGCAGCGCATTGCCGCCGGGCACGGCGGGCGCTGCTTGTCCGCAGCTTACTTGGGCCGTGAGGTTCCGCTTCGATGGTTGTGCGCCGAAGGTCAAAGCGACTATGAATTTTTGAGCCAACTT
>NZ_JAQQDB010000148.1:0-365 GCF_046030135.1 Caballeronia jiangsuensis | reverse complement strand
TCGTAGGTCTCACGGGGCTTGGCTCGCGCACGGTCTGCCGCCCGAGACGATTCAGCGCGCTGGTTCAGCACGAAAGAGCATCGGCACAGCGCTACGCGCTGCCGTTGGGTATGCGAGGGAAACCGTCGAAGAAGAAGCGCATGCCGACCCGATTGACCGGTCGGCCGCGAAGCGGGCCGGAGCCATTTGGTGCTGAACCAATACCGCAAGCGATGCGATGCGGCAGACCGTGCGCGAGCCAAGCCCGATTGGGCCTTCGAGGGCGACACTTAGGCGAGGGCCACTGTGGGCTGGCAAGCATGGCCAACGTGCGTGTGACCGCGGGCCTGAACGAGCTGCTTTCTTTGGTTACTTTCTTTGCAGCA
>NZ_JAQQDB010000147.1:0-367 GCF_046030135.1 Caballeronia jiangsuensis | reverse complement strand
TGATCGACTATGCACACAATGATGGCACCGGTGCAGTGGGCTATGTCATGGGGCTGAACTCAGTGACGGATTACTGGGACACGCAGAAACATGCAATCGACGATCCGCTGCGAGAGGAAATGAGATTGCCATATAAATTGTGGGGCGGAGTTGCGCCGGGCGAGTTGGATCATGAGTCCGCAATCGAAAATCGCGCCGTGTCTTTTCAGTACCGTTACGGTAAGCCGTACCAGGACTACGCGTGTCGTGTCGAGGGACCGGCGTTGCAGCGACTTCATCAGAACTTTGTACGAGGCTGGAACCGGTCAGCGCCGACGAATTGGCAACTCAAGGAAATCTCGGGAATTCCGCCAAAGATCAAGACCGC
>NZ_JAQQDB010000146.1:0-371 GCF_046030135.1 Caballeronia jiangsuensis | reverse complement strand
CGCCTTCTCGCCGATGCATCCATGGCGCTGCAAAATGACATTGACCGTGCTGTGCGAAGGCACGCCTTGCAGGCCTTGATCCTTCAGGCGCCGGCTGATCTTGTGCGCGCTCCAGGCCGGATGCTGGCTTCGCACCTCGAGCACCCGCGCTTCGAGTTCGTCGCAGGTTCGATTCGGGCTGCTGTGCGGACGTCGGGGGAGATCGCCCAGCGCCTCGCGGCCCCCGGCCCGATAGCGGTTGACCCACTTGTATCCGGTCTGCCGGCTAATGCCAAAGCGTTGGCACAGCTCGCTGAAAGCAATCTCTTGTTGCAGGGCCAGGGTCACGAATTCAAGGCGAAGTTGCATGGTGTCCTGCGGGTTCCAAGGCA
>NZ_JAQQDB010000145.1:0-371 GCF_046030135.1 Caballeronia jiangsuensis | reverse complement strand
TCTCACCGCCCGCAGTCACGCGCAGTTTGGCCATGCTTGCCAGCCGCCGGTGGCACTCGCCTAAGTGTCGCCCTCACAGGCCCAACCGGGCTTGGCTCGCGCACGGTCTGCCGCCCCAAATGTTTTGACGTGCTGGTTCAGCACGAAAGAGCTTCGGCACAGCGCTACGCGCTGCCGTTGGGTATGCAAAGGAAACCGTCGAAGAAGCACGTGCAGACCCGATTGACCGATCGGCCGCGAAGCAGGCCGGAGCTCTTTGGTGCTGAACCAGTTTGTTGTGTAATGCGATGAGTCAGACCGTGCGCGGTCCAAGCCCCGCGAGACCTTCGAGGGCACTCGCTACTGCCGGGCCATTCAGCCAATCGCCTGTG
>NZ_JAQQDB010000144.1:0-373 GCF_046030135.1 Caballeronia jiangsuensis | reverse complement strand
AGCCTTCTCGCCGATGCATCCATGGCGCTGCAAAATGACATTGACCGTGCTGTGCGAAGGCACGCCTTGCAGGCCTTGATCCTTCAGGCGCCGGCTGATCTTGTGCGCGCTCCAGGCTGGATGCTGGCTTCGCACCTCGAGCACCCGCGCTTCGAGTTCGTCGCAGGTCCGATTCGGGCTGCTGTGCGGACGTCGGGAGAGATCGCCCAGCGCCTCGCGGCCCCCGGCCTGATAGCGGTGTTGACCCACTTGTATCCGGTCTGCCGGCTGATGCCAAAGCGTTGGCACAGCTCGCTGAAAGCAATCTCCTGTTGCAGGGCCAGGGTCACGAATTCAAGGCGAAGTTGCATGGTGTCCTGCGGGTTCCAAGGCA
>NZ_JAQQDB010000143.1:0-385 GCF_046030135.1 Caballeronia jiangsuensis | reverse complement strand
ATCCGCGATGAAGCGATAGGCTTGCAGCAAGCCCGCCGGGCCCACGAACTTGTCCGGGTTCCACCAGAAGCTCGGGCACGACGTCGAGCAGCTCGCGCACAGAATGCACTCATAGAGTCCATCCAGTTCGTCGCGCTCCACCGGCGATTGCAGGCGTTCTTTCTCGGGCGGCGGCGTATCGTTGATCAGGTACGGCTTGATCGAATGATACTGGTTGAAGAACTGCGTGAAGTCGCAGATCAGATCGCGCACCACGGGCAGTCCCGGCAGCGGGCGCAGCACGATCTTCTGCGGCAGTTCATTCAGATTCGTCAGACACGCCAGCCCGTTCTTGCCGTTGATGTTCATCGCGTCCGAGCCGCACACGCCCTCGCGGCACGAGCGC
>NZ_JAQQDB010000142.1:0-385 GCF_046030135.1 Caballeronia jiangsuensis | reverse complement strand
CCGCTCGTGCCGCGAGGGCGTGTGCGGCTCGGACGCGATGAACATCAACGGCAAGAACGGGCTGGCGTGTCTGACGAATCTGAATGAACTGCCGCAGAAGATCGTGCTGCGCCCGCTGCCGGGGCTGCCCGTGGTGCGCGATCTGATCTGCGATTTCACGCAGTTCTTCAACCAGTATCATTCGATCAAGCCATACCTGATCAACGATACGCCGCCGCCCGAGAAAGAACGCCTGCAATCGCCGGTGGAGCGCGACGAACTGGATGGACTCTACGAGTGCATTCTGTGCGCGAGCTGCTCGACGTCGTGCCCGAGCTTCTGGTGGAATCCGGACAAGTTCGTGGGCCCGGCGGGCTTGCTGCAAGCCTATCGCTTTATCGCGGAC
>NZ_JAQQDB010000141.1:0-385 GCF_046030135.1 Caballeronia jiangsuensis | reverse complement strand
CACAGGCGATTGGCTGAATGGCCCGGCAGTAGCGAGTGCCCTCGTAGGTCTCGCGGGGCTTGGATCGCGCACGGTCTGACACATCGCACCACAGAACAAACTGGTTCAGCACCAAATAGCTCCGGCCCGCTTCGCGGCCGATGGGTCAATCGGATGTGCGCGGGCTTCTTCGACGGCTTCCCTCGCATACCCGACGGCAGCGCGTAGCGCTGTGCCGAAGCTCTTTCGTGCTGAACCAGCGCGCTCAAGGTTATGGTTTGTCAGACCGTGCGCGATCCAAGCCCGGTAAGTCCTTCGAGGGCGACACTTAGGCGAGTGCCACGTGCGGCTGGCAAGCATGGCCAAACTGCGTGTGACCGCGGGCTTAAACGAGCTGCTTTCTTTG
>NZ_JAQQDB010000140.1:0-396 GCF_046030135.1 Caballeronia jiangsuensis | reverse complement strand
CACTTCGCTCATTTGCTACGTTGCAACGCTTTAACCAGATAGCCAACCGTCAGTTGCATCTGAACGTCCGGACGCTGAGTGACCGTTTCCAACGGCAAAATCATTCCTTTGAATTGCTTTGAGTCATGCCTGATCCGATCTCTTATCTCATCCAACCTAACACCTGATCGAATCACTCGCCGACCTTCGCTCGTCGCCTATCATCCGACACTGGCACTCGTGCTTCCAATCAAGGTGCACCCGCATTCTGTATGGTGTCCATGCAATGCAACCCGCCGTCCGCCAATCGCAAACGTCGGGTGCGCCTCAATGATCTTGTTCACGCCGTGTGGGCGGCCATCAGGATATTTCTGAGGGCAATCGACAAGATCATTGAGGCGTGCCACGCTGCGGCCG